>NZ_JBNJOH010000016.1:0-77882 GCF_050113735.1 Vibrio sp. TRT 2004
GAGTGGCCAAAGGGATCAGACTGTAAATCTGCTGGCACTGCCTTCGATGGTTCGAATCCGTCCCCCTCCACCATATTGAAGAAACCAGCTCATCGAGCTGGTTTTTTTTCGTCTCTACAAAGTCACATCCATCTCTATCTATTAAGAGTCCAACAAAAAAGCCCCGACAATGCGGGGCAAGTATCAGAACCAATAGGATCTGATGAAGCAAACACGACTAGGGGGTGTTAGCTTTCCACTAAAATAATACGTGTTTCGTAAGGTCTGAGTTTCTGCACCTTGTCTACCTGCGGTCTAAGCTCAGCATAGTTAGCCAACAGGTACCTAGCACGTGACACATCGAAGTTGTCAGGCAAGATACACTCTGTCTCTTGACCATAATAGTTGTTTAGACAGATCAAAGTGGCGGTTTGGCTTTGGCGTCGATAACCGAATATCGCTTCATGATTCGGGTAAAGGTCCAGATAATCACCTGTCGTGATCACATCCCACTCTTTACGTAACTCAATCAGCTTGTGATAGAAATAAAATACCGAGTTTTCGTCCTCTACGGCCGACTTGGCATTCACTTCACGGTAGTTTTCTGCCACTTCTAGCCACGGTGTCGTTTTGGAGAAACCAGCAAACTTGTCATCATTCCACTGCATCGGTGTGCGGGCATTGTCGCGAGACTTTTGTGCCAGAATAGCCATCATATCGTCGTGTGAGACGCCTTGCTGATTGACCATAATGTCGTACATATTGGTACTTTCAACATCACGGTACTGATCAATGCGGGTATAGCCAGGATTGGTCATTCCAATCTCTTCGCCTTGATAAATATAAGGCGTCCCCTGCATCATGTGTATTGATGCGCCTAACATTTTTGCGGATTCAACCCGATACAGTTGATCATTACCTAAACGGCTTACCACTCGAGGTTGGTCATGGTTACACCAGAATAGTGCCCCCCACCCTTTGCCATTAAGACCCGTTTGCCAGTGGTTGAAAATTTGTTTTAACTGGATAAAGTCAAAAGGCGCCTTGGTCCACTTTTCTCCATTTGGGTAATCCGCTTTCAAATGGTGGAAGTTGAACACCATCGACAACTCTTTGTTATCTAATGACGAGTATTGCTGACAATGCTCCAGTGTTGTCGAAGACATCTCACCAACGGTAACGCTGCCATACTTTTGAAATACCGCTGAACTGATCTCTCGGAGATACTCATGAACACGAGGGCCGTCGGTGTAAAAACGACGTCCATCACCAATATCATCGTTCGGAAAGTCTTGCTGCTTAGAAATCAGGTTAATCACATCAAGACGGAAGCCATCGACCCCTTTTTCAGCCCAGAAGCTGATCACCTGTTTGACTTCAGCGCGAACCTGAGGGTTCTCCCAGTTCAGATCGGCTTGCTGCTGAGCAAATAGATGCAGAAAATACTGTCCCGTTTGTTGATCGAGTTCCCAAGCACTTCCGCCAAATTTTGATTGCCAGTTATTTGGTCGCTCTCCATCAACCGGATCTCGCCAAATATAGTAGTCACGATATGGGCTGTTCTTGTCGCCCAACGCAGACTGGAACCAGTGGTGATCAGTTGAGGTGTGATTCACGACGATATCCATAATGATACGAATACCACGTTGATGGGCTTGCTCAAGCAACTGATAAAAATCGGCCATAGTGCCAAAATCTGAGTTAATGGCGTAGTAATCCGAAATATCATAGCCATTATCAATCATTGGTGACTGGTAAATTGGAGTCAGCCAGATTGCATCGACACCAAGGCGCTTTAGATAGTCGAGCTTAGAAATAATGCCTTGAATATCCCCCGTTCCCTTACTTCCGCTATCACAGAAACTTTTGGGATAAATTTGATAGATCGAAGCGGTTTTCCACCAATTTGGATCTTTAGCCATAGCTGTCATTTCTAAACTCACTTACCAAATAAAAATTGAATCTTTGAAAAGAGGAGCGGTGACTGCCCGCTCCTAAATGTATTGCTGAATTACGCGTTCACAGGCTCCAATTCGCCCTTCATTTGTGCGCGCTTATAGAAGAACAGAGTTAACACTGCTGGAAGAGCGATTGCGACGAGCATCGCGACAGCATAAATGCCCCAAAACTGTGGTTGGATTGAGAGAATGCCAGGTAAGCCACCCACACCAATACCATTTGCCATCACGCCAGCGCTACCACAGATTGCCGCGGCAACTGCGCTACCAATCATGGCACTAAGCATAGGGAATTTGTATTTAAGGTTAATACCGTACATTGCGGGTTCCGTGACACCTAGGTATGCAGAGATTGCTGCTGGTACCGAGATATCACGTTCGCCATGTTTTTTACTGATGATAATGATTCCAACAACTGCTGAGGCCTGAGCGATGTTTGACAGAGCAATCAAAGGCCAGATAGGGGTACCACCAAGATCTTGCATCAACTGAAGATCCACGGCATTGGTCGTATGGTGAATACCCGTGATAACGAGTGGCGCATAGAGGAAACCAAATACCATTGAACCAATGACTGCAAAGTCACCCGTCATTGCTGCTTTTGCGGCAAAAGCCACACCATCACCCAGAACTCGACCAAATGGACCAATTAGCGAGTGCGCCAGAACCACAGATACGATAATGGATACAAATGGGACAACAACTAGGTAGAGGTAAGACGGAACAATACGTTTCAAATTGGTTTCGATAAAGGCGAGTGCAACACCTGCTAACATCGCAGGGATAACCTGAGCTTGATAACCCACCTTCTCAATGACAAAGAGGCCGAAGTCCCATGCTTCTGGTACTTGCTTACCAATCAAATACGCATTCATCAATTGAGGAGAGACAAGCGTCACACCCAATGTGATGCCTAAAATCGGTGTACCCCCCAGCTTTTTCACCGTAGACCAACACACACCAACGGGAAGGAAGAAGAAAATGGCTTCGCCAATTAACCACAAGAAGCTGTGCACCGTTGCCCAAAATTGACTGATTTCAGTCAGAGTCTGGCCATCAAACATCTTGATGTCACCAATGACATTACGGAAGCCTAAAATTAAACCACCCGTAATAATCGCAGGTAGAAGCGGAACAAAAATTTCAGCTAAATGGGAGATTCCACGTTCTAGGATGTTCATGTTTTGGCGAGCCGCGAGTTTAGCCTCATCTTTCGATGCCGCTTTTTGTCCGGTCAGTTCAATCAGAACTTTATACACTTCATCGACTTCAGTACCGATAACCACTTGAAACTGCCCCGCATTGGTAAAGCAACCTTTTACCATTGGCAGCGCTTCTAATGCTTTCTCATCGGCTTGCTCAGTATTGTTTAGTACAAAGCGAAGACGCGTTAAACAGTGGCTTACGCTCGCGATATTATCGCGTCCACCGACTAACTCAATCAGACGCTCAACTTCTTGTTTCGCAATCTTACTCATATCCATGTCCACCCTAATTGGATTCTCATTCATGTCTAAATCAACATCAGACTTACAAACTGACCTGTTTTTATAATTATGGGAATGTTCCCATTTGTGCTTATTATATTGTCAGATCCAATACTAGATAAAAATGGGAACAGTCCCATTAATTGAATGAGATCACAGTATAATTTTAATTCACTTTGAAAATAACGGCTTAGAGAGCAAGCGGCTGCTGAGTGATATGAACCTGTTTCAGCTCACCATTTATTTGAGAGATCAATAAATTAGCGGCTTTTTCTCCCGCAAGGGAATAACCTGGATCAATGCTAAAGACTTTTGGAAAAAGGAAAGAAAGTAGTTCATTTCCCCCTACCCCTGTCACCACGACATCTTCTCTGTCGAGCTCTTGAAGGCGTTTTATCACACCAAGTGCCAACGTATCACTGGCACAAACAATCGCTTCTGTTCGGGCGTCGAGTACGCTATCAACCAGTAAGTAGGCACTTTCATGATTGAGTTGTCCTGTTTGATAATGGGCTTTAATTGCGTGCTGTTCACACCAATTTAGGTATGCCTCTAAACGTAGCTTTCCCGTTGTTTTATCGCTCGGTGAGACTCCGATAAATGCGATGTGTTGGAGTGACTTTTTCTGCAAATATTCCAGAGCTTTGGTGATCACTTGCGTGTTGTCGTAGTTGATAGAAGAGACTTGATCTGTATCCATGGCAATAACGACTGAGCAGTTTTTCCAGCTCGCCAGCTTGGAAATATCGAAATCGCTAAAGCCAAACACAATAACACCATCTACATTTCGTTTTTTCAGGACATCGAGATGTTCATTGGTTTTCTCGCGATCAAACTGGCTCTCCATAATAACAACATCATAGCCTGCATCGTATAAGGTACTTAGCATGCTGCCGACGGCTTTATTTTCTGATGGCGAATCGAGGCGAGATATGATGACCCCAACCACCTTCTGGCTGCCTCCACGCATGGCTTGTGCAGATTTTGATGGCACATAACCACACTCTTGAATCACCTGCTCAACTTTGGCTCGAGTTTCAGGCTTCACCTTAGGATCATTGGTCAAGACGCGAGACACCGTCGACTTACCGACACCAGACAGCTTAGCTATATCAAGAATGGTTAATTTTTTGCTCATAGGTTATTTATTGGGTCTAATAGTTAAATGTTAAAAGGAGGCGAACGCCTCCTTAATACTATCCGAACACATTTATTGGCTGATACAATTTTTATACACGACACGCCCTAGCTCTAAGCGAGCTTCACTGCCCTTAGTAAAGAGGGTCACTGGGTTGAGGGCCTGCGCCGTGCCATCATCAAGAATGTATTTTGTCCCTGAGCCAGAAGGAACTTGAACCAGTCTATAGTCATGCTCTGGTAACCTCAGTAATGCCAAAGGTTGATTGGGCATAAAGGCGACTTTGAAGGTTTTATCTGCACTGCACTGATAAAACTCGAAATCACCTTGATAGGCACTATCACGCTCTACAGCATTATAAGAACACGCTGTTAAAACGAGTCCAATCATCGCCGTGAGTAACACTCTAGATTTCATGATTCCCTCCTGACAAGATTACAGCGGACAACCTGATTTTGTTTACTTGACGAGATAGTCTGGTACTTGCTTAATGCTATCGAGTACCACTGAGGCTAACGCTTCACCTTTCTCAGTCACTGGTTTGCCAGTACGAACAAGAATCTTAGTTCCGACACCAGCAGCGTCAGCCGCCATCATGTCTTCCGCCTTATCACCAACCATCACTGAGTTGGCCATATCAATGTTTAAAAAGTCACGAGCAGAGATAAACATCCCAGGTTTTGGCTTACGACAATCACAATCTTCCTTATATTTACCCTGACCTTGCTCTGCATGATGAGGGCAGTAATAGATCCCATCTAGCTCAACGCCATTATCAACGAAATTCCAATCCATCCACTGAGTTAGTGATAGAAAACGATCTTCACTGAACATGCCACGTGCAATACCAGACTGGTTAGTCACAAGGACAAGCAGATAGCCCATCTCTTGGAGCTTTTTCGTCGCTTCAAACACACCTTCAATAAACTCAAAATCGTGTTCGTCATGCACATAGCCGTGGTCAACGTTGATTACGCCATCTCGGTCTAGAAAGACTGCAGGTTTTGCCAAAATATGCTTCTCGTTTTTGCTTTGATTAATAAGAATTATTGCACGCTTTATTTCTTTCATCACTATCTAATTACTAAACGATTGGGCAAAAAATACGTTTAGACGTCTAGACGTAAAAATATCTATTGACACCAATCACGCAAACCCATAGCATCCTCTAGTAAATGAGATGTGGCTCAAAATAATCTTCTGCTGCTCATCCAATCTGATAGTGGGTTTCTCGATGATTGAAATTAATCAAGTTAATAAGGTTTTCTTCCAAGGCACTAAGGAAATTCACGCCTTGAAAGAGATAAACCTTCATATTCCTCAAGGAACAATCTTTGGTGTTATTGGCTCATCAGGAGCAGGGAAAAGTACGCTTATTCGTTGTGTCAACATGCTAGAAGCACCAACGACAGGCTCGATCGTGGTTGATGGCGTGGATCTCACTAAGCTGTCTAAATCTCAGTTGAGTGAAGCTCGTCGTAATATTGGGATGATCTTCCAGCATTTTAATCTGCTGTCGTCACGCTCTGTGTATGACAACGTGGCACTGCCGTTAGAGCTCGCGGGCAAAGATAAAGCGCATATCAACCAAAAAGTGACAGAGCTACTTAAGTTGGTAGGCCTAGAAGATAAACACGAAAGCTACCCTGCTAACCTTAGCGGTGGTCAAAAGCAGCGTGTTGCCATCGCTCGCGCACTGGCTTGCGATCCTAAAGTACTTTTATGTGATGAAGCCACCAGTGCACTAGATCCAGCGACAACTCAGTCTATTTTAGAGCTGCTCAGAGAGATTAACCGCAAGCTTAACATCACCATTCTCCTGATCACTCACGAGATGGATGTTGTGAAAAGTATTTGCCACCAAGTAGCTATTATTGGGGGTGGTGAATTGGTAGAGAAAGGCAGTGTTGGTGAGATCTTCGCGCACCCTAAAACCGAGCTAGCTCACCAGTTTATTCGTTCAACATTGGATCTTTCTATTCCTGAAGATTACCAAGCTCGTCTACAGGACACGCGCGTTGAGAACAGCTACCCACTAGTGCGTTTAGAGTTTACTGGCGCGACTGTTGATGCACCACTCATGAGCCAGATTGCTCGTAAATTCAATATTGATGTCAGCATTTTGAGTTCCGATCTCGATTACGCTGGCGGCGTTAAGTTTGGCATGATGGTCGCCGAACTGTTCGGCAACGAACAAGACGATAATGCTGCCATTGAATTCCTGCGCGAACACAACGTAAAAGTAGAGGTACTGGGTTATGTCCTTTAATGAAATTTCACAGTGGCTGAACTTAAACAGCAACCTACTTATTGGCGCAACACTTGAAACTCTCTATATGGTCGCTGTCGCTGGTATTGTCGGCTTTGCAATAGGCATCCCGTTAGGTGTTGTTTTACACACGACTAAAAAAGATGGCCTGCTCGAAAACACTAAGCTCAATAGTGCGCTTGGTGCCATCGTAAACATTGGTCGCTCTGTACCATTTCTTGTCTTGATGGTAGCGATCATTCCAGTCACTAAGTTATTAGTGGGAACCTTTATCGGCACAACAGCGGCAATTGTTCCTTTGACCATAGGTGCGATTCCATTTGTCGCTCGTCTTATCGAAGGCGCATTGCTTGAAGTCCCAACGGGACTTGTCGAAGCTGCGCAGTCTATGGGCGCGACACCGTTGCAGATCATCTCAAAGGTATTACTCCCAGAAGCAATGCCAACTATCGTCAACTCCGTCACTATCACGCTAGTCACTCTAGTGAGTTACTCTGCAATGGCGGGAACGGTCGGAGGTGGAGGTTTAGGTGACGTAGCCATTCGCTACGGATTCCACCGCTACGATGTGGTGATCATGGCAGTGACAGTCGTCATGCTCATCGTACTGGTACAAATTATTCAATCTATTGGTGATGCGATTGTGCGTCGCGTCGATCACCGTTAATAATAAATTAAACATTAATCACAGATTTTATTTATAAGGAGATAGTGATGAAATTCAGTCTTAAAGGTATTTTGGCTATCGCTGCAGCAGCGTCTGCACTGGTTCTGGCAGGTTGTGGCGATAAAGAAGCCGACACAAGCAAAATCAAAGTTGGTGTTATGGCTGGTGCTGAAGCGCAAGTTGCTGAAGTAGCAGCAAAAGTGGCTAAAGAAAAATTCGGCCTAGAGGTTGAGTTAGTGACTTTCACCGATTACGTAACACCAAATGCAGCGTTGGATGACGGTTCAATCGATATCAATGCATTCCAACATAAACCATACCTTGATCAGCAAGTAGCAGACCGCAGTTACAAACTGACAATTGCGGGTAACACCTTTGTTTACCCGATCGCAGGTTACTCTAAGCAAGTAACATCTGTTGAAGAGATCCAAGATGGCGCTCGTATTGCGGTACCAAACGATCCAACAAACCTTGGTCGTTCTTTACTGCTTCTTGAGCAACAAGGTCTTCTGAAACTTCGCGAAGACGTCGGTCTACTAGCAACGGTTCGTGATATCGTTGAAAACCCAAAAAACATCACAATTGTAGAACTTGATGCAGCTCAGCTACCACGTTCACTTGATGACGTTGCACTTTCAGTGATCAACACTACATACGCGAGCTCAATCAATCTGACACCACAAAAAGACGGTATCTTCGTTGAAGACAAAGAGTCTCCATACGTAAACCTTATCGTCGCTCGTGAAGACAATGTCCAAGCTGAAAACGTACAAAACTTCGTTAAGTCTTACCAAACTGAAGAAGTGTACAACGCAGCATCAGACATCTTCCAAGGTGGTGTAGTTAAAGGCTGGTAATCCACAACTCGCTTAAACATTCGCTAAGGGCTGACGAGATTCGTCAGCCCTTTTATTTTTGTTCCGGCTTTTTGATACGTTCAAAATAGTTATCAATAATGGCTTCATAGCGACCATCTTGTTTCATTTCTCGCAATGCCTCGTCGAATCGCTCTCGCAGCCAAGCATGTTCCCTCAACTTAGAAAAAGCGATATAGCTGGGTGTCGCTTCAATAGGAGGAGAGAGGATTTCTAACACCTTATCCATCCCCTCACTAGCAATGATACTTCGAGCACCAAAACTGTTATTCACCCATATATCCGCCCGTCCGGTTCTCACCAGATGTGCACAGTCGCGGGTATGGTTGCGCCTAAAGACCATTTTGAAACGGCTCTCTGCAAGTAAAGCGTCCATTCTTGCGCCGTAACTCACTCGGTTAACAACGCAGATAGTTGAATTGGATAAATCAGAGGTTAAGAATAAGTCACTAGAGATATTACTGTTTGTCTTCACGACTAAGCTGATGTTTTGTGTGAACAATATCTGGTGACTAAAATCGGCAAACTGTTCTCTTTGTGGATTTTTAAATGCTGTAAAAATTGCATCGGCTCGACCAAATTGGACATTACTTAACGCCCTCGCCCATGGCAATACTTCGATAGAAATTGGAACATTGAGTTGTTTAAATACCGCTTCGACTAATTCGACCGCCACTCCGGAAAGTTCATCTTCGTGGCTGACAATATACGGTGGGTATTCAAGGGTAACGAGTTGAATTGGCGCTTCACTACGAACGTTAAAAGCGAGCCAAAAAAACAATGCAGATAACGCGATACGTCGAATCATGAACAAAGAAACTCAAAAGAGTTGAGCGATTCTGTTAAGCGCTGTTTAGCCGCAAGAGATACCACTGTCTGATTTTCATTTAACCTCCGAACTCACTGCTATAGTGGTAAGTAAAGTTCACCGCATTCACTTGTCAACTCGAATTGCACGAATCATCATTGACAAAAAAGCCAGAGCGAATGCTCTGGCTTTGAAATTAACCAATATCTGTATCGTGGTTAAGGTGTGTAATACGTTGCCGCACCTGGACCTACAGGTAGACCCAAGACAAATACCCACACATAGAACAGCAGACTCCAACCTACGATGAAACAAATAGAGTAAGGAAGCATAGTTGCGATAAGTGTACCAATACCTAGATTCTTCATGTAGCGAGTCGCTACGGCTAGGATAAGACCAAAGTAGCTCATCATAGGTGTAATGATATTGGTGGTCGAATCACCGATACGGTATGCAGCTTGAATCGTTTCTGGCGCATAACCCACTAGCATTAGCATTGGAACAAAGATAGGTGCTGTTACTGCCCACTGAGCCGACGCTGAGCCGATCATTAGGTTAATGAAGCCACACATCAAGATGAATGCGAAGAACAACATTGGGCCTGTCAGACCAATATCTTGTAGGAAGTTAGCACCTGCAACAGCAAATACCTGACCAAAGTTAGTCCACTTAAAGAATGCAACAAACTGAGCAGCGAAGAACACCAACACAATGTACATACCCATAGAAGACATCGATTTAGCCATCGCATCGATCACGTCGCGATCCGTCTTCATCGTGCCCGTTACTTTGCCGTAAACAAAGCCTGGGATGGCAAAGAAGACAAAGATAAACGCTACGATACTCTTAAGGAATGGCGAACCAGCAACGGTACCCGCATCTGAACGAAGTACACCATCTGCAGGAACAATCGTCCAAGCAAGAAGCGCCGAAACGACAACAACAGCAAGACCAGCTAATTTAAGACCTTTCTTTTCAATATCCGTCAGTTTACCCATAGAGTCGTTTGACAGATCTTCCGAGGCTTCCTCATCATTGTATTTACCAAGTTTAGGCTCAACAATTTTCTCAGTAACAAACGCACCCATTGCAGCAATAAAGAACGTCGACACAAACATGAAGTACCAGTTAACTTCTGGACCAACTGTATAAGTCGGATCAATCATTTGTGCTGCGGTTTCGGTAATACCAGAAAGTAGCGGGTCAACGGTACCAATCAGTAGGTTCGCAGAGTAACCACCAGAAACACCAGCAAACGCTGCTGCAAGACCAGCAAGAGGGTGACGACCTAAAGAGTGGAATAGCATTGCAGCCAGTGGGATTAGAACCACATAGCCAAGCTCAGACGCGGTATTTGAAATGATACCAGCGAAGACTACCGTTACTGTAACCATGCGCTTTGACGCACCCATTACCATGCCGCGCATTGCAGCAGATAGAAGGCCAGAGTGCTCTGCGATTGCCACACCTAACATAGCAACAAGTACTGTACCTAACGGTGCAAAACCAACAAAGTTTTTAACTAGGTTAGTAACGATCAGTTGGAGACCTTCGGCGTTAAGCAGGCTCACAACATGAATCATACCATCTGCTGCACGGCCCTTAGCGCCTTCTGGGCGAGGGTCCATAACAGAAACTTCAAAGTAACCAGCAATGCCTGATGTAACTAGGATCGCTAAACAGAAGATGGCGAAAAGAGTGATTGGGTGGGGTAAAAGGTTCCCCAAATATTCAACAGTATCAAGAAAGCGTGTAAACAGCGGCTTTTTTGGCGAGTTTTGTTTAATCGAAGCAGATGAACTCATCTGTTCCCTCCTTGTAGTTATTCCTGTGCAAATGTGACAAAAATGTTCCAAATGCCGGCAGAGATTACTCGACAAAACTCTCAATTAGAAATTCAAAATGTTACAAAGTGTGTAAAACTCAATTCAATTTAACTAAAAATAAACAAAAAATTAGCAAACATGGCTAATTTTAAATCAAAATCCAGAATTATAGTTCAATGCCACGCATTTGCTATCAGAATGAAACATAATCTAACCTCTTGATTCGATTCAGGGTGATAGGAAAGCGCCCAAGATGAGAGTGACCTATTGCACACCATCTTGGACGATTAAAACCCTTGTTGAGAAAAAAGAGTCAATTGACGATTTTTAAACCAACCTCAAACATCCGTCGCACTATTTTTGCACTGCTTTAAACCTTGGGTTCGATTTACATATCACATAGAGTCGCCCACGACGTTTTACGATCTGGCAGTCAGGATGACGACTCTTGGCACTCTTTAATGATTTCACTACTTTCATCTATTGGTCTCCTTTTTCAAACTGACCGAAACGACGTCTAAAGTTCGCCACACGACCCTCTTTTTGAATCACTCGTTGCTTACCTGTATAGAAAGGATGAGACTTCGAAGAGACTTCAACGGTGAAATAAGGGTAGGTTTTCCCATCACTCCATTCGATTGTTCGATCTGTTTGTAGCGTAGAACCAATCAGAAAATACTCATCGACACTGGTGTCGTGAAAAACAACTGTTCGATATTGTGGGTGGATATTTGCTTGCATGATAAGCTCTCTCAAATTGTTATGTTATAACATATTAATTAGTAATCATTCTCAACAATCATTGCAAGCTTTTTTTATGATACTTTTGCTGTAACCCTATCCACAGAGTAAAGAAGACCATGTATTCCGTAGAGCCGATCGGTTTTATTGAAAGCCCATACAAAGAGAAATTTGCCGTTCCCCGTCAACCAGGTTTAGTGTCCGCTGCCCGCTCTCGTGTCAGATTAACAGGAGCAGCAAACAGCCCTGAATCACTGCGTGGCATTGAGCAGTTCTCTCATGTTTGGTTGCTATTTTTGTTCGATCAGAATCTAGACGCAGGCTGGAAGCCAACCGTTCGTCCACCTCGTCTTGGCGGCAATGAACGAATTGGTGTCTTTGCTTCACGTTCAACTTTTAGACCAAACGGTATAGGTATGTCTGCGGTGAAAATAAAGGGAGTCACCAAACAAGGGGATCAGATCTACTTAGAGCTCGGAAATGTCGATTTGGTTGATGGTACACCTATCATCGATATCAAACCCTACATCCCCTACTCCGATGCGATTACGGCGGCAAGTGGAGGCTATGCTGAAGGAGAACCCGAGACTTATCCCGTCAACTTTTCAGCCGCCGCCTTATCTCAGTTGCAGCAGCACAACGAGACTGAGTATGTTACAGCGGTGATAGAACAGGTTTTGGCACAGGATCCTCGCCCAGCCTACAAAAAAAATAAGCCCGACAGTAAGGAATATGCGGTAAATTTGTTCGATCTTAACGTTAAGTTCATGGTCACCGATAACTTAATAACGGTTACTGCGATTGAAAGCTTTTGACAAAGGCAATTGGCTGATATTATAAGCGGCTAACAATTTTCCCTTGTGGGACTTCCATACTTCAATCCATTGCGGCTTGAGTATCTAACTTTAATAAACGGATAAGTTAAATGCGTACCAGTAATTATCTTCTTTCTACTCTGAAGGAGACTCCAAACGACGCAGAAGTAGTGAGCCACCAGCTCATGCTACGTGCAGGTATGATCCGTAAGCTGGCTTCAGGTCTATACACCTGGCTACCTACCGGTCTACGTGTTCTGCGTAAAGTCGAAAACATCGTTCGTCAAGAGATCGACAATGCAGGCGCTGTCGAAACTTTGATGCCCGTTGTTCAGCCGTTTGAACTATGGGAAGAAACAGGTCGCAGCGAGAAGATGGGCCCTGAGCTATTGCGCTTTACTGACCGTCACACTCGTCCGTTTGTACTTAGCCCAACGGCTGAAGAAGTGATCACTAGCCTAGTGCGTAATGAAGTGAGCTCTTACAAGCAGTTACCGCTAAACCTGTACCAAATCCAAACTAAGTTCCGTGATGAACGTCGCCCACGTTTCGGCGTAATGCGTGCTCGTGAATTCTGCATGATGGATGCGTACAGCTTCGATATCGACAAAGCGGGTCTAGAGAAATCTTACCAAGCTATGCATGACGCTTACTGTAAAGCTTTTGACCGTATGGGTCTTGAGTACCGTCCTGTATTGGCAGATTCTGGTGCTATTGGTGGTAGTGGTTCTCAAGAGTTCCACGTGCTGGCTGAAAGCGGCGAAGACCTCATCGCCTTCTCTACTGAGTCTGATTACGCAGCGAACATCGAGAAAGCAGAAGCGGCAGCGCCTGCTGGCGATCGCGCAGAACCAACACAAGAGATGACGCTAGTCGACACTCCAAACGCGAAAACTATCGCTGAACTAATAGAGCAATTCGATCTACCAATCGAGAAAACGGTTAAAACTCTATTCGTTAAAGCATCTGATGAAGTAGACGCTGAGATCATCGCACTTATCATCCGTGGCGACCACGAACTGAACGAAGTGAAAGCGGAAAACCTACCGCAAGTTGCAGCGCCTCTAGAGATGGCAACCGAAGAGCAAATTCGTGCGCTTATCGGTGCAGGTCCTGGCTCTTTAGGCCCTGTTGGTCTTGAGCTACCATTCATCGTTGACCGTACTGTAGCAGTAATGAGCGACTTTGGTGCTGGTGCGAACATTGATGATAAACACTACTTCGGTATCAACTGGGGTCGTGATGTTGAGCTAGGCCAAGTTGAAGATCTGCGTAACGTTGTTGAAGGTGATCCAAGCCCATGTGGTCAAGGTACCCTAATGCTAAAACGCGGTATCGAAGTCGGTCATATCTTCCAGCTAGGTAACGTTTACTCGGAAGCAATGAACTGTGGCGTTCTTGGCCCTGATGGTAAGAACGTCATCTTAGAGATGGGGTGTTACGGTATTGGTGTATCACGCGTAGTGGCTTCTGCTATTGAGCAAAACCACGACGAATACGGCATCATCTGGCCTGACGCACTTGCTCCTTTCCAAGTTGCTATCGTACCAATGAACATGCACAAATCAGAAGAAGTACAGCAAGCGGCAGAGAAGCTATATGCTGAACTCACAGCAATGGGTATTGAAGTTCTATTCGACGATCGTAAAGAACGCCCAGGTGTGATGTTCTCGGATATGGAACTTATCGGCATTCCTCACACTATCGTGATTGGTGATCGTTCAATGAAAGAAGGCAACTTCGAGTATAAGAACCGCCGCTCAGGTGAGAAAACAGCCGTAGCGATGGCTGATATTGTTGAACACGTAAAAGCTCAGCTAGCATAAGCTTCCGCTAAGATATAAAAAGGCCGATGGAGACATCGGCCTTTTTTTGTTCTGAAGAGTTAGATTATTAGTGCTCGTTACGCTAAACCAAAGGCTCTGTTGGTGCCTGACTGGCGACCTTTTTGGGAGCAAAAGCAACATCCCTTAGCGCCGCAGAATTGCCATCGATAAGTTCACCAAAATGGAAAATACCAAACTCACCTGGTTTCATACGATGCCACTCTTCGTTATCAGTCAATGGTTGCGTCGCAATAACCGAAACTATGTCATTAGGTGTTGTTTCTTCTTGGAAATTGATCTCCACATCTTCATCAATCAGTGACGCTTTACCAAACGGAGCGCGACGCGTTATCCAATAAAGATGGTTGGTACAATATGTCATGACAAACTCACCGTCTGACAGCAGCATATTGAAGACACCTTTCTCTTTCAGTTGTTCGCAACACTCGGCAATAAAACGAAATACGCCGACCATATCTTGTGGAGGTTGTGGATAACGCAGCTCCATTTGATTCAATAACCAGCAAAATGACAGTTCACTATCTGTTTGGCCGACAGGGCGATGACGACCCGAATCTAAGCCTTGATAGTCAGTGAGTTGCCCATTATGGGCAAAAGTCCAGTAACGTCCCCAAAGCTCTCGGGTAAATGGATGGGTGTTTTCAAGGTTCACTGCTCCACGATTCGCTTGGCGAATATGGCTAATCACTGCACAGCTTTTAATTGGATAGTTCTGGACCAGTTCAGCAATTTTTGAATCACAGCTAGGGTTGGGATCTTTAAAATTACGAAAGCCCTTGCCTTCGTAAAAAGTAATGCCCCAACCATCACGATGCGGACCGGTATTGCCACCACGTTGCATAAGACCGGTAAAACTAAAACAGATATCGGTTGGCACATTGGCGCTCATTCCGAGCAGTTCACACATGGTTTTAAAAACTCCCTATACAGCAACCGTATTAGTGCAAAGCACTAATACGGTTTACAACCCTTGATAAAGGGTTACTTTTCCATTTCTTTTTCAATCAGTTGGATCACAATGTGAATAATCTTGATGTGGATCTCTTGGATGCGGTCTGCGTAACCAAAATGAGGGACACGGATTTCAATATCCGCTAGACCTGCCATTTTACCACCATCCTTACCGGTTAGAGCGATGGTCTTCATACCCTTAGCGTGCGCAGCTTCAATCGCTTTAAGGATATTGCCAGAGTTACCTGAAGTCGACAGGCCAAATAGCACGTCACCTTTTGAACCTACCGCTTCTACATAACGAGAGAAGACATACTCATAACCAAAGTCATTGCTGACACAAGATAAATGGCTTGGGTCTGAAATCGCAATGCCTGGCAAACCAGGACGATTTTCGCGGTAACGGCCTGTCAGTTCTTCTGCAAAATGCATCGCATCACAGTGTGAACCACCATTACCACATGACAGTACTTTACCGCCTTGCTTAAATGAATCCGCAATCATTTTCGCCGCAGCTTCAATTTGAGCGATGTTATTCTCGTCGCTCAAGAACTTGTTTAGAACATCAGCAGCTTCATTCAATTCGCTTTTAATCAGGTCCTGGTACATAGGTTTTTCTCTAATTTTTGTAATAAATAGTTCTGTGAACAAGACAGAAACGGTTATCTACAGAGTTTACTCAAACAATTCTCACTGTCGATAGCTTGCCGATAACATTTACCGCTTTCTTGCCATTCTCCGCTCACAATTTCCGCACAGCTCGCCATTTTTAGACCTTTGACTCTACTTAGATCACTTTTTGAACAAATACAGGTTTTACATTTCATTAATATTTTGATTACACTTAACTGGTTAGACCTCTTACCCGTCACCGGCGAATAACCAACTATAAATCGCCGCAAAAGGAATATACATATGGACATTTTGCTCTCTATTCTTGGCTTTACCACGGTACTGGCAGTCTGCCTCTATCATCGCACCTCACTGCTAGTGTCGATTGCTGCACTGGCTGTAACCATGGTTGCGCTTTCAATTTTCGGTTCTGCTGGTTCACTTAGTTGGATACTGTTTATCGCGGCAATTGCTACCTTAGCGGTTCCATCAATCCGTCAATCTCTGATTAGCAAGAAAGCGTTATCGCTGTTTAAAAAAGTGTTGCCTGCTATGTCTCAAACAGAGAAAGAAGCACTCGATGCAGGTACGGTTTGGTGGGAAGCAGAACTGTTCAAAGGCAAGCCAGATTGGAAAAAGCTTCACGACATCAAAGCCCCTCAATTGAGCGCAGAAGAACAAGCATTCCTAAACGGCCCTGTGAACGAAGTCTGTGCCATGGTCAATGATTACCAAGTCACTCATGAGCTTGCCGATTTGCCACCTGAAGTTTGGCAATACCTAAAAGACAACAAATTCTTCGCGATGATCATTAAGAAAAAATATGGTGGCTTAGAGTTTTCAGCGTATGCACAATCCCTAGTATTGCAGAAACTGACCGGTGTCTCTGGGGTGCTGTCTTCAACGGTTGGCGTTCCTAACTCATTGGGTCCAGGTGAACTGCTGCAACATTACGGTACCACTGAGCAAAAAGATTACTACTTGCCTCGACTTGCAGAAGGTAAAGAGATCCCATGTTTTGCCCTAACTAGCCCTGAAGCGGGTTCAGATGCGGGCTCAATTCCAGATTTTGGTATTGTCTGCAAAGGTGAGTGGCAAGGTAAAGAAGTGCTTGGTATGCGTCTGACGTGGAACAAACGCTACATCACACTGGCGCCAGTTGCGACTGTGTTGGGTCTAGCGTTTAAACTGCGCGACCCAGATGGCCTACTTGGTGATCAACAAGATATTGGCATCACCTGTGCCCTTATTCCAACACATTTAGAAGGTGTTGAAATTGGCAACCGCCATTTCCCACTTAACGTGCCTTTCCAAAATGGTCCAACACGTGGCCAAGACCTGTTTGTTCCTCTTGATTTCATCATCGGCGGTCCAAAAATGGCTGGCCAAGGCTGGCGTATGTTGGTTGAGTGTCTGTCGGTAGGTCGTGGTATCACTCTGCCTTCAAACTCGACGGGTGGCATTAAGTCCGCCGCTTTAGCCACGGGAGCCTACGCTCGTATTCGCCGTCAGTTTAAGCAACCAATCGGCCACATGGAAGGTGTCGAAGAGCCATTGGCACGCCTTGGCGGCAATGCTTATGTCATGGATGCTGCAAGTAACCTAACAGTCGCGGGTATTGACCTTGGTGAGAAACCATCCGTCATCTCTGCGATTGTAAAATACCACTGTACTCACCGTGGTCAGCAAAGCATCATCGACGCTATGGACATTGTCGGCGGAAAAGGCATCTGTCTTGGCCCTTCTAACTTCCTTGCTCGTGGTTACCAAGGTGCGCCCATTGCGGTGACAGTTGAAGGTGCAAACATTCTGACTCGCTCTATGATCATCTTTGGTCAAGGTGCTATTCGTTGTCACCCTTACGTATTGGAAGAGATGAATGCAGCCTACTCAGAAGCCTCAGACGCGCTAGACAAGTTTGACTCTGCGCTGGCTGGACACGTCAGCTTTACCATGAGTAATCTTGTTCGCAGCTTCTGGCTTGGTTTAACAGATGGTCGTTTCTCGGATGCACCAGTCAAAGATGCCACAACGCGTTACTACCAGCAGCTTAACCGATACAGTGCCAACATTGCCTTCCTCTCTGATATTTCAATGGCAGTGCTTGGCGGTTCCCTGAAACGCAAGGAACGTCTATCTGCTCGCTTGGGCGATATTTTGAGCCAGTTGTACTTAAGCTCTGCAACATTAAAACGCTTTGAGAGTGACGGCCGTATTGCAGATGACCTACCTTTAGTACATTGGGGACTACAAGATAGTCTGAAACAAACTGAGTTGGCGATTGATGAGTTTTTAGCAAACTTCCCGAACAAAGTCCTCGGTAAAGCCCTGCGTCTAGTCATCATGCCGTTTGGTCGAGTTCGTAAAGCACCGAGTGATAAGCTGGATAGCCAAGTGGCTCAAATTCTGCAAACACCGAGCGAAACTCGTTCACGTATTGGCCGTAACCAATACTTGGCAGCAACTGAGTTCAACGCGGCAGGTCGTATTGAGCAGGCTCTAGAAGTGATTCTGCAAGCAGAGCCAGTATTCAACAAAATCTGTGAGCAGCTAGGTCAACGTCGCCCATTCTTGCGTCTAGATGAAGTCGCTCAACTGGGCCTCGAAAAAGGCATCATTGATGCTGACGATGCGAAACTACTGACTGAAGCAGAGCAACATCGCTTATACGTCATTAACGTTGATGACTTCAGCCCAGAGGAACTGGCCGCAAAGCCAATGCCTCTGCTTCAACCAGAGATGGATGAAGTGGCGTAACCCAACTTAAAACTGAAACAAAGGGCTGCAATCGCAGCCCTTTATTTATTCTTGTATCAAAGAATGTCTAGAGGAAAGACGGCAGCCCCATTAACGCGGGTCCCATTAACGACTCACTACTTTTTAGGCATATCGAGTTGCATTTCCGGCAATGCTTGTCTGCTTGCCTTTAGCTTACGCATAACAAACCAAACCGCGATACCCAATATCAGTACCACCAAATTACCCACACCAATTAGAATCATGGTACGAGTGCGTTTAGCTTCGCGCATCTCCATCATTTGAATTTCTTCCAGCATTTTTTGCTGCTTGAGACGCTCTTCTTCCTGCAAACGACGGGTTTCGGCAATATCTACCTCTTCTACCACGCTGTATGTGTGTTCACTGATCGGGAAAATCAGTGGTCGCTCAGAGCCCATTTCGGTTGCAAAGGCTTTACCATGCCAAGCATAGAGACCAAGATCGGCACTGTAAGGAATCTCAAGTGTCAGCTTATTGCTCTCCTCGCCCGCACTGCCCTGAACGGTGGTCAACGCACCATTGGGAGAGGTATGCTCAACGTGACCGGCAATCGAGCCTGGTTTAATCATTCCCTGCTCACCTGCAAAGACAATCTGGTTAGGACTCATTTCTTCACGAGACTGAATAAAGGTAGCCAACAGGGGCGATGGGTAGACTAAAACCTCTTGCTCTTGAGCACGCAAGAACACGCCATTACCAGAAGTGATTCTGACACGATACTTGCCTGGCTCACTGGTAATAGGCAAAGCAACGGTGAAAATACCATCGCCAGCAACCTCATCAAGATCCTTACCATCATCAGCGAACTCACCAATTACTTCAGGTAATGGACGTGCCTCCTTCACCAACGACTCTTCATTCTCGACATATTTCGTAAAGGTCACTTTCAGTTTCACACGATCAAGAAAATCTCTTAATACGAGTGGCTGATTGTCTGAGGTCAAGCGGGCATTAAACTTAATCGACTCTCCTTGATACAATCGAGTCGGCAGCGTGTCCGTGGACAGCTCAAGATGAGAAATCAGCTTTATCTTGTTCTTGGGAGTCACTTTACCAATTGCTTGCCAAGGGCCAGGCATAGGATTATCAATGGAAACGATGTCCATTGAAGGTTCTTGGTACCAGCGAACATTATCTGGACTACGCCAGGCATAATATTTCTTGCCGTCGGGTCTCACTAAGACCACTGGTTGAGAACTTTGCGCTCGGTAGATAACAAAGGTAATTTGCTTAATCGACGGGTCGACTCTAAAGCGATTATCCAACAACGACATTGAGGTTCCTTCGGCAGCATAGCCTAACGAACTAAATACAAAACCTAAAATGGCAATCCAAAACCTCAACATCCTTTCTCCTACTGACGCCAGAGACAGCTACCGCTTTTCTCTACTATGTCTAATCTACTTTGGTGGGCTTCTAATTCATCGGCTGTTGCACGTAAAACCTTTAGCGATTTTCGACCACTTGCCGCACGTTTTATGACTTCGCCCTCTTCACCTCCAGAGCTCCCTGCATTGAACTGCAGCGAAGTCTGTCCACCCGTCATTAGCAGATAAACATCTGCCAGAATCTCGGCATCGAGTAATGCCCCGTGGAGAGTACGGTGAGAGTTATCTATACCGTAACGATCACAAAGTACGTCAAGGTTGTTTCGCTTGCCAGGGAAGATTTTCTTCGCCATTGCCAGCGTATCGGTCACTTTACAATAGTCAATCGTCTTGCCGATGCTAGGGTCAAGCATCCGAAACTCATTGTCCATGAAGCCAACGTCGAAGGGCGCATTGTGCGCCACCAGCTCAGCCCCTTTGATGAAGTCTAGAAATTCAGCATGGACATCACGATAGTCTGGTTTGTCGACCAAAAACTCATCGGTAATACCGTGAACTTCTACCGCATCAGGCTGAATCTCACGATCGGGTTTGATGTAGACATGGAAATGACGCCCTGTCAGTTTGCGGTTTATGATCTCCACAGCACCGATTTCAATGATTCGGTGATCCTGATAGTGAGGTCCACCCTCACGGTTCATACCTGTGGTTTCTGTATCGAGTACAACGATACGATGTTGATTAGAATTGTTGCTGGTATTCATAACAATATGTGTGTCAGACTATGCCAATAATGTGCTTAACCCAATAGTATCAAATCATGACGAAACAGGTGGAAATTTTCACTGATGGTTCTTGTTTAGGTAACCCAGGTCCTGGTGGTTACGGAATCGTACTCCGCTATAAACAGGTCGAAAAAACGCTCGCCAAAGGTTTTACCCTTACCACAAACAACCGTATGGAAATGATGGCTACCATTGTCGCCTTGCAAGCTTTAAAAGAACCATGCGACGTAATTCTAACGACCGACAGTCAATATGTTCGTCAAGGTATTACTCAGTGGATACACAACTGGAAAAAGCGCGGCTGGAAAACAGCAGACAAGAAACCCGTTAAGAATGCCGATCTTTGGCAAGCGCTTGATACAGAAACCCAGCGCCATAGCATCGATTGGCGCTGGGTCAAAGGTCACGCAGGGCATAGAGAAAACGAAATGTGTGATGAATTAGCCCGTACCGCAGCGGAAAACCCAACCGATGAAGATGTCGGTTATCAGCCTAGCTAGTTGGAGCTAGACTGTCGGCTCGACACTTTGTAATTGACGCCAACTGGCGTCAATTTTCGTTTTAACTTCCAGTGAGGCTTAATTAGCTTGAGTGGATAAGTACGTTTTCGTGCCACGATAAAATAGAGACTTCCCGCAGGTGCCGCCCAATCGCCAAGGCTGTTCTCCAACCAAGTCCACATAGTGCGATATTTCTGCATAGGGAACAGTGCGTAACTGTCGCACTCCAACACCTGATAGTTTAATAGCCCAAGCCAATCTTTAACTCGATTGGGCGTAAACATCCGACCGCTCCATGGTAAATTGTTACGTCGCCAAGGCATTAAGCTCGCAAGCCCAGTAAAACTGATTGGGTTGAAACCCGTTATAATCAGGTAACCATCATCAATCATGACTCGGTCAACTTCTCGTAACATACGATGAGGATCGTTACAGTAGTCAAGTTGATGGGACATCAGCACGGCATCGAAACTTTTTTCCAGAAAGGGCAAATCGTAACCATCTGCAATCACATTGTGCAAAGGGTTCTGGATATCTAAGTGAACTTGATGTTGAATGTTACAGTTGAAGCTGGTTAACTCGCAGCTCAACCCGCCCAGCTTAAGTAGGTGATATCCGAATAGTTTTGGGCACCATTCGTCAATGCGGGTTTGAATTGAATCACTGACCCACTGGCCATTTTTTAGCTGAGACCATGAATGAGGCTTTTCAAGCTTTTTTCTGCTAAGTGCTGGTTTCATATATAACCTGCTTCACCCTGGTAACTGGAGACACAACCATGTTGAATATCAAAAGCATACCCGCATTTAATGATAATTACATCTGGCTAATTGAAAATAGCGATCGTCGTTGTGCTGTGGTTGATCCAGGTGACGCGACCCCAGTCCTCACTTACCTAAAAGAGCACGAACTGAATTTAGAGGCAATTCTCATTACTCACCACCACAATGACCATATTGGTGGTGTTGCTGAGCTGGTACGACAGTTTCCTAGCGTCGATGTTGTCGGACCCGCCAACGAACCTGTACCCACCTTAACTCATGCCGTCGATGCAGGAGATCAAATAGAGCTATTTGATGAAATCTTTTTTGTTCTAGGTTTAGAAGGCCATACTAGTGGCCATATCGGCTATGTCGGAGATGGAAAGCTATTCTGTGGTGACGTGCTGTTCTCTGCCGGATGTGGGCGCGTATTTGAGGGAACGATGGAACAGATGCATAACTCTCTCAACAAACTCGCAGCCTTGCCAGAAGAGACGGAGGTCTACTGTGCACACGAGTACACCACCAGCAATCTGGCCTTTGCACTGGCCGTTGAACCAGAAAATAGTCAGTTGCAACAATATCGAGACGAAGTAAACCGCTTAAGAGCGCAAAACAAACCGACGTTACCGACTACCATTCGCCGAGAAAAGTGGATCAATCCATTTTTGCGTACCGATCAGCCTAGCGTTATCCGCTCCGTATCAAATAGAACCTCTCAAACTGATCCACTCGCGATTTTTACTGCATTACGTGAGTGGAAGAACGAATTTTAACGATTTGCTGCTTGTCACCTACTGAGAGAGGCAAGTATTATCAGCAGCCAAATAGTAAAAGGGCTGTGCAATGCGAGTTAAACACAGCTGGGTATTGGCATTACTCTTAGCAGGTTGTCAGCTTACCCAGCCGACCGATTCTGGAGAAGCCGTCTCTCCAGATACCAACAATCCAACCATAACACCGACTGAGCCTGTAGCTCAGCCAGAAAAACCGGTAGTCAAAGTAGAGCCGGTGGTCACACCGCAAACTCAGCAAGACGTCTGGCAGCGTATCGCGATGCAACTCGATATGCCGATCCCTGATCACCAACTGGTCGATTACTACCGCACATGGTATTTGAAGCATCCAAATCATTTAAAAACGGTTTCGCAACGCGCCGAACCTTTCCTATATTTGATTACAGAGAAGATCGAGCAACGTGGCTTGCCACTGGAACTGGCACTTCTTCCTGTCGTTGAAAGTTCATTTGATGCCTTCGCTTACTCTCATGGTAGTGCCGCTGGTTTATGGCAGTTTGTTCCCGGTACGGGCGAGATGTACGGTCTCAAACAAAACTTCTGGTACGATGGTCGTCGCGATGTCCCCGCTGCGACAGATGCTGCACTCGATTACCTGACTTACCTAAATAAGCGTTTTGATGGCGATTGGACACACGCGATTGCCGCGTACAACAGTGGTGGCGGCCGTGTCTCCAGCGCTATCCGCAAAAACAACAAACTCGGTAAGCCAATCGACTTCTTCTCTCTCGACTTACCAAAAGAAACCAGTGGTTATGTGCCAAAATTACTGGCTCTGGCAGACATTGTCGCCAATCAAGAAAAATACGGCATTGAAATCCCACCTATCGCCAACCGACAGGTTGTGGAATTGGTCAATCCAAAAGAACAGCTCGACCTTGCTATCGCGGCTAACTACGCTGGTATCAGTGTCAAAGAGCTGCAAAGCTTGAATCCAGCATACAACCAATGGGCTACAGCACCAGATGGTCCACACCAGTTGCTGCTACCTATCGACAACGTCGCTCAGTTTAACAGTGCGGCTAGCAAAAACCGTGGTAAAGGGATGAAAGTGGTACGCTACAAAGTGAAATCTGGCGATACTTTGAGTGTTTTGGCTGAGAAATATAACACGACAGCCCAAGTCATCCGCACTGCGAATAATATTAGCGGCAATAACATCCGAGTCGGCCAACACTTAATGATTCCGACCTCAACTCGTGACGACAAAGCGTATGCCCTCAGCGCATCAAACCGCTTAGCTAAAACGCAGTCTGAAAGTCGAGGTCAGTACAAACTGACTCATACGGTACGTTCTGGCGATAGCTTATGGTCCATTGCTAAAGCCAGCAAAGTGTCTCACCAATCTCTTGCGAAATGGAATGGAATGGGACCAAGAGATACCCTGCGAGTTGGGCAGAAACTGGTTATTTGGAAAAATAGCTCTGATGGCGCCGTCGTCAGAACCGTCTTCTATAGCGTTCGCTCAGGAGACACGATCAGTGGTATTGCCACCAAATTTAAAGTGAAGTCCAATGACATCGTCAAATGGAATGATCTGAGCAATCAGAAGTACCTCAAACCAGGTCAAAAGCTGAAGCTGTATGTTGATGTAACTAAGGTAAGTGTATGAGCCCCTCAAGTAACCCTATTATTATGCTGGTCGATATCTTCCGTTCGCCTAGCGCCTGTTTTCTCGCTCTCTACCAACGTGGAGCTTGGGGCTGGCAACCATACATTTTCTTAATTCTCTCTCCATTTTTATTTTGGGGAGCGTACTTTGATATGGTCAACTTTGATTGGCTGAGAGAAACGCTTGCGGCTCAGTTGGCGGTCACGAATCCTAAGCAACTTGAGCTTTTAGACGCAAACACCCTTATGGCCAGCGAAATCATCAGCGATATTGCAGGCAGAACCCTGACTATCTTGATGCTAGCATTTTGGTTCAACCTAGCAACGAAGCCAAGCCAGCATCAACATGGCTTTTGGAAGTGGTTCGCCGCAAGTGCAGTCATTACCTTCCCTGCTATCATTGGCGACTTAGCAAGTTACGTAAGTGCGCTACTGAAACATGGTCAGGTGTTAGTTTATGCCGCAGATCTCAATAGCCTTAATGGTTTTCTCAAGCTGCCACTCACCAATCCTTGGTCTCAATTTGCCAGTTCATTCCCAATACTGCTCCCTTGGTACATTGCCTTGGGCTATGCCGCGGTCGGGACTTGGACTGAGTTTGAACGAGGTCAAGCTCTTGCTATTTCAGCGCTTCCATGGCTAGCCTACTACCTGATCTGGGCGCTTTATATTGTCATTTTTTAATCGGTTATAAGTGAAAAGTCACTAAGATTGGATTGTGATCAGAGGCGTCAGAGACTGGCGCCTCTGCTTTTTCCAACGTAAGTCCACGATAGAATACATGATCCAAAGGTAGGCCGGTCATAAACTGAGTCCGGTTATCACTGTCATAGGTCACCTCCTTTAATCCCAATGAACTTAGCGCTTCGGACATCACTCTCAAACGCTCTTGGCTCCAGCTATTAAAATCGCCTGCCACAATCACTGGCCCCTGATGTTCACTGAGTTCCTGTGCCAATACGTTTAACTGACGATGATATTCTTCAGTGCCATAGGTAAAGTTAACCGCATGGATATTCACGACCGCAAGTTGTTGCCCATTTGACAGCGGATAGAGTGCGTAGAGTGCCGATTTAGGTAGACGAAGCCAAGGTTCAAGTTCTGTATATGCACAAGCTTTTAGTGGCGTATTCAAAGATAAATTCAGCACCCCAGCCGTGGTATCAAACGCTTTAAAAGCATCAACTTGGCTACCAAACCACCGCCCTTGCTTCAGCCACTCTCTCAGCTCCCCCGTCATGCTGGCTTCCTGCAGCAAGACCAGTTGTTTACCTTGAGCATAGTTGCTCAAGCTCGAACTCCAGTTAGATCGATTTTGCTTATAGATATTCCACACTAACAAGCTAATTTGCTGGTTTTGATCAAGCTGTTTGGCCGTTGGGTTTTCGTAGCATGTCAGGGATAGCTGTTCTGAATCATGGTCATATGACGTTATTTGTGCCTGAGAAGGCAAACTAAAAACGCTCTTATATCCAATCAGTGCTGTACCAACGAGAAGCAGAGCAACTACAAACCAACGAGCTTTATTCATTTTTCACTATCCAAAAAATAAAAAAGAGCCATGCGGCTCTTTTTCCAAGGTGTATCTTTAAATTGCGTCTTCGTCTTCTTCGCCAGTTCGGATTCGAACGATACGCTCTACATCGGTGATAAAGATTTTACCGTCGCCAATTTTACCCGTTTGCGCTGTCTCAATAATGGTGTCGACACACTGATCAGCCACTTCGTCAGTGACAACAATTTCAAGCTTTACTTTAGGTAGAAAGTCGACCATATACTCAGCGCCACGGTATAGCTCAGTATGACCTTTCTGACGTCCGAAGCCTTTTACTTCTGATACCGTCATGCCTGTAATGCCTACTTCCGCCAGTGCCTCACGGACATCATCTAATTTGAATGGCTTAATGATGGCTTCAATCTTTTTCATGTTCATCCCTTAAACTACTGTTACTTGCGCCATTATCCCACGATAACTAGGTAATAAAAAGCCCGAGCGAATCATGCTCGGGCTGATTTCTCACAACTCGGTTACTTCAAGCTTGCGTAGTATGCAGCAAGGTTAGCTACATCAGCATCACTTAATGCTGCAGCCTGCGCTTGCATCACAGCCGCTAAACCGCCGTTACGCTCTTTATTTTTGTACGCATTGATTGCAGACACAAGGTACTGTTCATTCTGACCTTTTAGATTCGGATAACCAGGGATAATTGCAATACCATCAGCACCATGACACGCAGCACATACCGCGGCTTTTGCTTGCCCTGCCGCTGCATCGCCAGCTGCCAACGCCTGACCACTTAGCAACCCCATTCCTAATACCAATCCAATTGCGAATTTCTTCATTGCTCTTCCTTATAATTCCATGTTAGTTGTGCGTTCTTATGTATACAATTTTACATAAACAACAATGGCTTGTCCCAGACGAGTTCACAATCCTGACCTGCAAAATGGCGATCAATAAATAAATCACCCACCGCCACAACTTGCTGATCACAAATTACTATAGGTGTTCTACGTCGTAGCCAGCTAGGTACATCATATTCTTGGAACAATTTTTTGAGCTTTCTGCTGTGCCCACGCTCAACGGGATGCGCACTTAATCCCTGAGGTTCAAAAATTACCTGTAGCTTTCCCTGACTTAGTGCTTGTTTTGATAATTGTCCATGCGACGAACTGCGAAGAACTAAGCGGCCTAAATCTTCTGGTAATACACACGCTTGATCGAATCGAAGATCTTGCCGCCACTCCATCAAAGGTTGCCACTCTCTGACGAAATAGAGCCGATTGGCGTGACGTCTGATTTGTCCGTCAATCAACGCGAGCTGAGGATTTGCATCTTGCTGAGCACAAGCAACCTGTGGCCATACGAGCTTCAACTGTTCACGCGAAGGCATACGAACGTTTTGCCGAGCTAACCACATACGCAATGCTCGAGTTCGAACTAACTCACTATAGGTGGCCAACGTATTGATATCGAGACTCGCATCACTGTGAAGCGCACTGTTCAGCTTGTCACTCATCAATTCATCAAGCAATGCCTCTTGCTCCGCACACAGTTCTGCGCTCCGCTGGACAGCTTGATTGAAGTAAGGCCACCGCTCCGTCAGCGGTGGAGAGACAGTATGTCGGATAAAATTACGCTCAAAGCGCTGGTCAAGATTACTCTCATCTTCCACCCAAGTTAGCTGCTTCTGCTCAGCGTAACCTTCTATCTGTTGACGGCTTATCGTCAATAGTGGTCTGACAATCTTAGCGTGTGCAAATGGCATCGCCTCTGCCATCGCAGACAAGCCTTTAGGCCCACTTCCACGTTTGAGAGCGAGTAGGAATGTTTCTACTTGGTCATCGGCATGCTGTCCTGTCAGCAATAGATCATCGTTCTCGAGATGGTTAACTAACGCCTGATATCTCGCTTCTCTGGCACTCTCTTCTAAACTACGCCCTTTGCGATCCAGTTGGACTCTTTCAATGACTAAAGGCACATTGAGTTGCTGACACCATTGCTGACACTGTCGCGCCCACTGATCGGCATTGACACTTAATCCGTGATGAACATGCACCGCTAGACACTCAGTCTGCTGACTCCGACTGTACTCGGCCATCAAGTCGAGCATAACCCGTGAATCCAATCCGCCACTTAACCCAAGCACAAGACGACCTTGAGCTTGAGCGTGACGTTCAATAACAGTGGCAAAGTGGGACTTAAGACTCATAAATAGAAAGCATTTGACGATTCAAAACACCAGTTTATCACCGGAAACAAAAAAGGCTGAACCCTAGTTCAGCCTTTAAGCAAAATCCGTATAGATTAACAGTAACCGTAGCTCATTAGGCGTTGGTAACGACGTTCAAGAAGCGTGTCATTATCGAACTGTTCTAACTCTTCAAGCTGACGAACTAACGTATCTTTCATGTTCTTAGCCATCTGAAGGTGATCACGGTGCGCGCCGCCTAGTGGCTCTTCGATGATTTCGTCAATCAATTCAAGCTCTTTTAAGCGAGGAGCGATAAGACCCATTGCTTCTGCAGCTTGTGGCGCTTTGTCAGAATCACGCCATAGGATTGAAGCACAACCTTCTGGAGAAATCACTGAGTAAGTAGAGTACTGAAGCATGTTTACGTAGTCGCCTACACCGATAGCAAGTGCACCACCAGAACCACCTTCACCTACAACGTTACAAATAACAGGCACTTTCAAACCTGCCATCACTTTTAGGTTGGTCGCGATAGCTTCAGATTGACCACGCTCTTCTGCACCAACACCTGGGTACGCGCCCGCGGTATCGATGAAAGTAATGATCGGCATATTAAAACGTTCTGCCGTTTGCATTAGACGTAGCGCTTTGCGGTAACCTTCTGGTTTTGGCATACCAAAGTTACGTTTCACTTTCTCTTTTGTTTCACGACCTTTCTGATGACCAATAACCATGACTGGACGGCCATTTAGGCGAGCCATACCACCTACAATCGCCTTGTCATCAGCGTAGTGACGGTCACCTGCCAACTCATCAAACTCAGTGAAAACATGCTCGATGTAATCAAGTGTGTAAGGACGTAATGGGTGACGAGCAAGTTGGGCAGTTTCCCAAGCACCAAGGTCGCTAAATGTTTTCTTCTTTAGTTCTAAGCTTTTTTTCTCTAGCTGTTCGATCTCTTTATCAAGATCAACACCAGAGTCACCACCGTGACGAGAGACATCACGTAGTGCTTCAATTTTTGCTTCTAGCTCTGCGATTGGTTTTTCAAATTCTAAAAAATTCAGGCTCATCTATAGATCCTTTCTTATTCGGTAACCTTCTACCGAACTTAGTTAAATTCGAGTTCTACCTGGCCTTTCCCAAGTAGTTGTTTTAAATCATCTAATAATGCGTCGCTTGGCGTAACTCGCCATTCTGTACCCAACGTTAAACGCGCTCGCGCATCTGAGCGTTGGTAGTATACATGGACAGGAACGCTCCCCGCCCTATGAGGCTCTAGTATTTGACTAAACCGCTCAAAAAATCGGTCATTAATTTGAGATTCATCAATTGAAACCGATAGGCCCCGTGCATATTTTTCACGAGCGGTTCCGAGATCCATGACCTCGCGCGCGGACATTTTAAGACCACCATTGAAATCATCAAAGCTGACCTGTCCTGAAACGACCAATATTTTATCTTTTTCTAACAATTCTGCGTAGCGATCGAGCGCATCAGAAAACAGCATGACCTCCATTCGGCCACTGCGATCATCCAGCGTCATAAGACCGATACGGGTACCACGTTTAGTTGTCATGACACGAGCAGCAATGACCAGACCAGCCAGAGTCACGCTCTGATCGCGCCTTGTTGGTGTTGCATCTTTTAATCGACAACTGGTGTACTTGCCAAGTTCCTTACTATACGCATTTATAGGGTGCCCTGTTAAATAAAGGCCAAGTGTGTCACGTTCTCCCTCTAGCCAGACTTTCTCAGGCCATGGCTCAACTTTGATGTACTTGTGCTCAACTTCTTCAGGAGCTTCTGTCAGAACGCCAAAAAGATCACTTTGCCCAAATGCTTCCGCTTGGTGGTGTTGGCTGGCTGCTTTTACGGCATCCGCAAGTGATGCCATCATCGCAGCTCGGTGCGGCCCAAGGCGATCAAGAGCACCTGCATAGATAAGTTTTTCAATAACTCGCTTATTCACTTTCTTGAGGTCAATACGCGCACAGAAATCAAACAGATCTTTGAAGTAGCCACCTTTATTCCGCGCTTCAAGAATGGCTTCAATCGGGCCTTCACCCACCCCTTTAATTGCGCCGATACCGTAAACGATCGCCCCCGTTTCATCGACATTAAATCGGTATAGACCCGCATTAATATCGGGTGGAAGCACCTTTAGCTTCATACGGAAACACTCATCAACTAGGCCAACGACCTTCTCTGTGTTATCCATATCAGCAGTCATTACCGCGGCCATAAATTCGGCTGGGTAATGCGTCTTTAACCAAAGCGTCTGGTAAGAGACAAGCGCATAGGCTGCTGAGTGAGATTTGTTAAAGCCATAGCCCGCGAACTTCTCCACAAGGTCGAAGATCTTCATCGCCAGCTCGCCATCAACTCCGTTCTTCTCCGCGCCCTCTTTGAAGGTGCCGCGCTGCTTGGCCATCTCTTCCGGTTTTTTCTTACCCATCGCACGACGCAGCATGTCTGCGCCACCCAGAGTATAACCCGCAAGGATCTGGGCAATTTGCATTACCTGTTCTTGATACAGGATGATGCCGTAGGTTGGGTCAAGCGTCTCTTTTAAAGACTCGTGCTGCCAAGTTTCATCTGGGTACGAGATTGCCTCTCGACCATGCTTACGGTCAATAAAGTTATCTACCATGCCCGATTGCAACGGACCAGGACGGAACAGGGCTACTAGTGCGATGATATCTTCAAAACAGTCTGGCTGAAGTCGCTTGATCAACTCTTTCATACCGCGTGATTCCAACTGGAATACCGCTGTCGTCTCTGAATTTTGCAGTACGTTAAATGACGCCTGATCGTCAAGAGGGATCGACTCAATAGCGACGGCAGGCTTACCTTCGCGCTCAAGACGAGGGTTGATCAAGCCTAAAGCCCAGTCGATGATGGTCAGTGTCCGCAGACCCAAGAAGTCAAACTTAACCAGACCCGCCGTTTCTACGTCATTCTTGTCAAACTGAGTAACTGGAAAGTTACCTTCTGCATCCGCGTATATCGGAGCAAAGTCAGTAATAGTCGTCGGAGAGATAACTACGCCACCCGCGTGCTTACCGGCATTTCGTGTACACCCTTCTAGAATGCGACACATGTCGATAAGCTCTTTTACCTCTTCGTCGTTTTCATACAACTCAGGTAATGCTGGCTCTGCTTTAAATGCCTTTTCGAGGGTCATGCCCGGATCGGGTGGTACCAGCTTGGAGATTCGATCAACGAAACCAAAGCCATGCCCAAGCACACGACCTACATCGCGGATTACCGCTTTTGCCGCCATCGTACCAAAGGTAATAATCTGAGACACGGCGTCACGACCGTACATTTCTGCGACGTGATCAATCACCTGATCGCGCTTGTCCATACAGAAGTCGACGTCGAAGTCGGGCATGGAGACACGCTCTGGGTTAAGAAATCGTTCGAAAAGCAGGTCATACTCAAGTGGGTCAAGATCGGTGATCTTCAACGCGTAAGCAACGAGAGAGCCCGCACCAGAACCACGGCCAGGCCCTACTGGAATACTGTTATCTTTTGACCACTGGATAAACTCCATTACGATCAAGAAGTAGCCTGGGAAGCCCATGTTATTGATAACTTCCAGTTCAACATCAAGGCGCTCATCATACTCAGGTCGTCGTTGTGCACGAACTTGAGGATCAGGGAAAAGGAACTCAAGTCGCTCTTCTAAGCCCTCTTTAGACTTCATGACCAAAAACTCGGTCTCTTTCATCCCTTCAGTTGGGAAGGCGGGTAGGAAGTACTCGCCAAGACGTACCGTGACGTTACAACGCTTAGCAATTTCAACACTGTTTTCAAGCGCTTCAGGAATGTCTGAGAAAAGTTCACACATTTCTTGTTCGCTACGCAAATATTGCTGAGGGCTGTAGTTTTTTGGTCGACGAGGGTCTTCTAGGGTGTAGCCATCGTGAATGGCAACACGAATTTCATGGGCATCAAACAGGGACTCATCGAGAATAACCACATCATTGGTCGCTACGACAGGCAGCTCCGCTTGTTCCGCTAGCTCCAACGCGAAGTGAAGATAAGTCTCTTCATCGGCGCGTCCGGTTCTGGTCAGCTCAAGATAAAAGCGATCTGGGAAATGGGTTTGATAAAACTCAACACACTCAGACACTACTTTGTGGTTGCCCTTCAATAACGCCTTACCAATTTCGCCATTTTTACCGCCTGACAGTAAGATAACACCTTCAGACAGTTCAACTAGCCACTCTCTATCAATGACAGGCTGGTGCTGAACATGACCACGCAAATACGCTTTTGAGATAAGCAACGTTAGGTTCTTGTAACCGACATTGTCAGCCGCTAGAACCGTCAACTTTGTTAACTCATCACCAAACCCAGCCGACTGCATCAAGAAATCGGCACCGATGATCGGCTTAACCCCACAACCATGCGCGGTACCGTAAAACTTAACCAAACCACAGAGGTTGGTAAAATCCGTCAACGCCACCGCTGGCATGCCCAATTCAGCCACTTTCTTCACCAATGGCGGTACTTTTGACAAGCCGTCAACCATGGAAAAGTCACTATGAACTCGAAGGTGGATAAACTTAGGGTCTGACATGAATATCGTCCAGAAAGATAACTAATTTGGGATGAGAATAGGGTATTTTAAGTGAAAATCGCGTACTTATATACCCCTTAACAGGGCTTTCTACTCGATGCCAAGAGCCCGTTTAACGGGTTTAAAACTCTTGCGGTGTTGATCGATCACACCATGCTGCTCAATCGCATCAAAATGCGCCTTAGTCGGATAGCCTTTATGTTTTGCAAACCCAAACTCTGGATACTGCTTGTCCAGCTCTTCCATCTCTTGGTCACGAACCACTTTTGCAATAATGGAAGCAGCACTGATCTCCGCAACTCGTAGGTCACCTTTTACAACCGCCTGTGAGTCCATAGGGAGTTGTGGGCAGCGGTTTCCATCGATAAGCACGAGATCGGGTTGAATTGACAGCCCTGCAATGGCGCGCTGCATGGCAACCATGGTCGCTTGCAAAATGTTTAACTGGTCAATTTCTTCCGGGCTACAACGGCCAACTGACCATGCCAACGCCTTCTCTTGAATTTCAGGTAATAAGGCGAGGCGTTTTTTCTCTGACAGCTTTTTAGAGTCATTCAAGCCTTCAATTGGATTCTTAGGATCAAGAATAACAGCGGCCGTCACCACATCACCAACCAGAGGACCACGCCCTACTTCGTCAACCCCCGCGATTAACTGATAACCCATTGGGTATTCAAATGGCGGGAGTTCTTTTGTCTGTTTTGTCATTGTCTTACTCTCTGCCGATCAGTTTAAGCACCGCTTGAGCGGCTTGGTTATCGGCATCTTTACGGATCCAGTGATGCATTTCAGTGAACTTTTCAATCATCTTTTCACCACCATTTTCAATTAGACGAGTGACTTCGCGAGAGAGATTCTCCGGTGTGCACTCTTCAAGCAGGTACTCTTTGACTAACTCTTGATCAGCAAGAATATTGGGGAGTGAAACGTATTTGGTCTTGACTAGACGACGAGCAATGAACGCGGTAATCGCATTGACTCGGTAGCCAACTACCATTGGTCGTTTAAGCAGCATACATTCAAGTGCGACCGTTCCTGATGCCAGCATCACAGTATCCGCTGCGGTTATGACGTTTTTCGCCGTGTCATTAACCAATTTAAAATCGAGTTCTGGCGCGATTTGTTGCCAAGCTTGTTCAAATTGCTCACGGCGTTTTTCATTGACCAAGGCAACGACAAAACCTAACTCTGGATATTGCTTATGCAGCAACTGACAAGCTTTGATAAATGGCTCAGCCAGCATCTTAAGTTCACTGCCACGGCTACCTGGCAATACCGCTAGCCATTGCTTATCTTGTTGTAAACCTAATAGCTCGCGTGCTGGTGCCTTAGCCGATTCCATAGGAATGGCATCCGCTAATGTATGGCCGATAAACTCACATGGAACATTAAACTTGTCATAGAAGGCTTTTTCGAATGGTAAGAAAGCCAGCACTAAGTTGGTTGCAGCTTCAATCTTGAAGATGCGCTTTTGACGCCACGCCCAAACCGACGGGCTAACATAATGGACGGTTTTAATTCCCGCTTGCTTTAGATCTAACTCAAGTCGCAAGTTGAAGTCCGGTGCATCAATGCCAACGAATACATCTGGAGGGTTATCGGTGAAGAACTTAACTAACTCAGCTTTGACTTTTAGCAAACGCGGCAGTCGACCTAATACTTCAACCAATCCCATCACCGCGAGCTCTTCCATCTCAAACAGTGATTGGCACCCTTGCGCGATCATCTTCGGCCCGCCGATCCCAACGAATTCTGCATCTGGGTATTTCGCTTTTATCGCCTTGATAAAGCCTTCACCCAACGTGTCCCCTGACAATTCGCCTGCGACAATTCCAATTCGTAATGGTTTTTCCATTGCTGACTGACCTATCTGATTTATTGCTTTAAAACGCAAAAAAGACCGCAGCCGAAAGACTACGATCTTTTACCATTCATTTGACTGCTGGGTTAGCGAATAACACCACGCTCAGACGTTTCCACAAACTCAATGAAGTGCTTGATTGAAGGCCAGTCTTTAGCCATCTCTTCAAGAACGACTTTCGCTTCAGCCTGCGTCTTGCCTGCACGGTAAAACTCTTTGTAAGCATTACGTAGTGCACGCAATTCTGCTTTTTCAAAGCCATTACGCTGCAGACCTACAAGGTTCAGACCAAATGGTGTCGCGTGGTTACCTTGAGCAAGAACGTATGGTGGTACATCTTTCACTACTGCTGAACAACCACCAATGTAGCTGTAGGCACCCACTTTACAGAATGGGTGAATCGCAGACAGTGCCATAACACCCGCGTAATCTTCAACCGTTACGTGTCCACCAAGGATAGCGTTGTTACCCACGTGTGTGTGGTTACCAACGATAACGTCATGGGCGATGTGCGCATTAACACACAGTAGGTTGTCATTGCCAATCACAGTTGTAGCTTTGTCTTGAGTCGTACCACGGTGAATCTGTACCGCTTCACGAATAACGTTACGATCACCAATCACAACCGTTGTCGCTTCGCCACCATACTTCTTGTCTTGGTTCTCTTCACCAATAACAGCGTGTGGGAAAATACGGTTGTCTTTACCAATGGTAGTATGACCTTTAATGACAACGTGAGACATGATTTCAGTACCTTCACCAATCTCAATATTACCTGAGATATAGGTAAACGGACCAACCGTCACGTTGGCAGCAATCTTTACATCTCCTTCAATCACTGCTGAAGGATGAATTTGAGCCGTTTCATGAATCATATTAAAACTCTCGACGAGCACATTTTAGCTCTGCAGAACAGACAACGTCACCATCCACTTTTGCAATGCCTTTGAATGCAGCAATGCCGCGACGCTCTTTGATAAATTCTACTTCGATCACTAGCTGGTCACCTGGAACAACCGGTTTACGGAATTTCGCACCATCAACACTAGCAAAATAGTAAAGTTCGTTTTCTGAAGGAGCACCAAATGATTTGAATGCGAGTAGACCTGTCGCCTGTGCCATCGCTTCAAGGATCAGTACGCCAGGAAATACAGGTAGTTGAGGGAAATGACCTGTAAACTGAGGTTCATTCACTGAAACGTTTTTGATCGCAGTAAGGTATTTCTCTTCTTGAAAGTCAATAACACGATCAATCAGCAAAAATGGGTAGCGATGAGGGAGTAATTCCTGAATTTCAGTGATGTTCATCGTTTTGTTTTCAGTAGTCAAAGTCATATTCCTATGTTGAATGCTAATTTGTATCTGAGAGGCATTATAGATGAAAAAGACCCGCAATACGCGAGCCTTTTTAGTTTCATCTAGAACTAGGCGTCTTCTTTATTTTCTAGCTGTTTTTCCACAGCTTTCAAGCGCTTGTTCATATCGTCAATTCGATGAACACGTGCCGCAGTTTTTCGCCACTCTTTGTTGGTTTGTAGCGGAATACCTGAAGAGTACATACCTTTCTCTTCAATACCACGCATTACCATCCCCATACCTGTGATAGTAACGCCATCGGCAATGTCAATATGACCATTGATCACAGTGCCGCCGCCGATGATGCAGTATTTTCCGATCTTAGTACTGCCCGCAACAATGGTACCACCAGCCATAGCAGTACCATATCCGATGTGTACGTTATGAGCGATCTGCAACTGGTTATCGAGAATAACATTATCTTCAATCACAGTGTCATCCAGTGCACCACGATCAATCGTCGTACATGAGCCGATTTCAACACGGTTTCCAATACGAACAGTGCCAAGTTGAGGGATCTTAATCCACTCACCTTTTTCATTCGCATATCCAAAACCATCAGCACCGATCACTGTATTGGCTTGCACTAAGCAATCTGAACCTAGCTCAACACTGTGGTAAATGCTCACGTTTGACCAAAGTTTGGTATTGGCACCAATTTTAGCGTTTTTGCCAATAAAGCATCCAGCACCAATCACAACGTTATCGCCCAGTTCCACACCAGATTCAATCACAGCATTCGCACCAACAGACACATTGGTACCCAACTTAGCGTCACTCGCAATCACAGCAGACGGAGCGATTGATTCCGCTGGCATCGGAGTGGTATCCAGCGCTTGAGCGACTCTTGCAAACGCGACATACGGATCGGCGACGACCAGTACATTACCCACGCAAAGTTCACGTTGCGCTTCTTTTACCATCACAACTGTTGCTTGGCAGTCTGATAAGTGTTTTGCATACTTAGGATTAGACAGGAAGGTAACGTGACCTGCCTGTGCTTTATCCATCGGCGCTACCATGGTCACTGTCGCGTTCGCGTCACCATGTAGCTCGCCCCCGGTAATCGTCGCCAATTCGGCTAAAGAAAGTGTCGCCATAATCAATTATTTTAGTTGTTTAATTACTTTTTCTGTCACGTTGAATTCAGGTTTGCCGTATTGCATAGTTTGAATATCAACAATAATGTCGTAGCCTTCTTTTTCAGCCACTTTTTTCACTGCATCCTGAATAGTTATAAACAGTTTTTGCTTCTCTTCTGCTTCACGACGTGCGCTAGCTTGTTCCAAAGCTTGGCCCTTGATCTTGTACTTGCTATCAAGCTGACCAATTTCAATACGTAGTTTCTCTATTTCTTCCTGACCAAGTAGTTCACCATCACGCTGCAACTTCTCAATCTTCGTTTTTGCTTGCGCTTTGATCGCCTTTAGCTCGTCAGCTTTGTCCTTGAACTCTTCTTGCATTTTTTGCAATACGACTTCACGTTGAGGAAGCGCTTGAAATACTTGAGCTGTATTCACATAGCCGATCTTTTGCGCCGCTTCAGCAGCATTTGCAAAAAAAGAAGACGTCATCACAACAAGGCTTAGACCAGCCGCTTTAATCGTTTTATTCACTTTTATTTCCTCTAGATTAGAAGGTTCTGCCGATGGTGAAAGTGAAGAACTCTTCATCATCACCTTCGTAACTTTCAATAGGTTTCGCAATGGAGAAGACTAATGGTCCCATTGGAGACATCCACTGCAACGCCGCACCATAAGACGCACGATAGTTTGTCGGGTCAGAGAAGTCACCATAGTATGGATCATTCGCATACTTAGGATCGTAGGCAAACTCAGTGTCCCATACACTCGCGGCATCAATAAACACACTGGTACGGATTTGACTTCTCACTTCTTCAGAAGCGAAAGGCGTTGGTACGATAAGCTCTAGGCTTGCAAGAGCAACTGCGTTACCACCGACTGAATCGTCGGTTGCTGACACACAACTGCTGCTATTACAGGTATCTGGGTTGCCGTTGGTTGTGTAAACCGCTTTAGGACCCGCACTGTTTGAGCCAAAACCACGTAGGGTTGTAAAACCACCCGCATAGTAGTTTTCATAGAACGGGAATAAGTTGTCGTTGCCGTCGGTTTTGCCATAGCCATTACCATAGCCCAAGCGACCACGCATCAGTAACGTAAACTCATGCTTCTTAGTGATCGGCACGTACTGTCTTACATCATACTGGAGTTTGAAGTACTGTGCGTCTGAGCTCGGTACCGTTGCCTTAGCAAATGCACGTTGATAGTTACCAGCAGTCGGGAAGTAACCACGGTTAAGGTTATTTCGCGTCCACGCAATGTTCATATCAAAGTCATTGGTAATTATATCACCGTCGGCTTGACCGATACTTTGAGCAAAACGTTGGGCTTGGTCGTAGGTCGGAACATTACCAATCTTGTTGTGAGTGTAGCCGACACCAATTTCAAAACGGTTCAGCTCATCGAATGGGAAACCCCAAGTTAAGCTGGCACCATAACTTTCGTTGGTGTAGTCAACGATACCCGCTTCCGATGCTTCAAACTCGTTGTAGAAGATCTTTCCGCCCAAACTAACACCATCAAGGTTCCAGTATGGATCACGGTAATCTAAGCTGATGTTTTTCTGGTAGTCGTTCATCATTGCATTGATACCAACACGGTTACCACTACCCGCAAAGTTATCTTGCTGAAGACCAACCTGGAAACTCACACCAGACTCGGTACCATAACCGATACCAAAGTTAACGCTGCCTGAGTTCGCTTCTTTTACGCTGTAGACCAAATCCACTTGGTCTTCACTACCGGGTACGCGAACGGTCTGCACATCAACGGTTTCAAAGAAACCTAAACGGCTAAGACGGTTTTTACCCGTTTCAATCGATTTGGAGTTAAGCCAGCTGCCTTCCATTTGACGCATTTCACGACGTAGAACTTCATCTTTCGTCGCATTGTTGCCCACAAAACGGATATCGCGAACATAGATACGGTTACCCGCTTCCACGTTCACCACCAGCGAAACAGATTGGTTTTCATCATCGAATTCAGGAACGGTGCGAACTTGAGGATAAGCATAACCTGCTTCGCCTAGCAGGCGTTTAACGCCTTCTTCCAATCCAGTTACCGCAGAACCGTTGTAGGTTTCACCCGGTTCAAAAGTAACTAGATTTTCAAATTCTTGCTCTTTGCCTAGTAGCTCACCACGGAATTTCACATCTTTTACTGTGTAAGGCAGGCCTTCATTAAGGCCAAGGGTGATATAAACCCCTTTCTTGTCTGGTGAAATAGCAACCTGAGTAGAGTCGATCTGGAACTTCAGATAACCACGGTCTAGGTAATAAGATTTCAGCGCCTCAATATCACCAGCAAGCACTTGTTTTTGGTACTTGTCATCAGATAGGAAGTTCCACCAAGCGACATCCACATTAAGTTCAAAGCGGCTTAGGAGCTCTTCATCGGTGTATTGTGTATTACCAATAAAGTTAATCTGCTTGATCTTAGCTGAAACACCTTCAGTAAAGACAAACTTTAAGTCTGAACGGTTACGAGGCAGTGGCGTCACCACAGCTTTAACGTTCGCATTGTACTTACCTACGCTGTAATAGAAGTCTTCAAGACCTTTTTCAATCGTAGATAGCGTTGTGCGGTCAAGCGCTTCACCAACGCGGATACCTGATGCATCGAGGTTCTGCTGTAATTGCTCTTCTTTGATTGCTTTGTTGCCAGAGAAAGAGATACTTGCAATTGTTGGTCGTTCTTTAACTTGAACCACCAACACATCGTTATCTCTTAAAACTTTGATGTCTTCGAAGTTACCAGTGGCATAAAGAGCACGAATCATTTCAGAGACATCTTGGTTATCAACCGTGTCTCCAATACGGACTGGCATTTTTAGTAATGCCGCACCGAGTGCAACACGCTGAAGGCCTTCAATTTTGATATCTTGAACTACAAAGTTCTCGGCACCATTTGCACTCACGCTTGTTGCTAACAAGGTGGCAAACAGAATATTTTTCATCGCCATATTTGTTTTAGTTATTCCTTACTTCAACCTTTACTCAGCTAAAGACGAGCAAAATCATTGAAAATTGCCACTGCCATAAGAGAGAAGATAATAGCTCCGCCTATGCGGAAACCCATTTCCTGTACCTTTTCTGGTACTGGGCGTCTGATTACAGCCTCAATAGCAAAAAACAATAAATGTCCGCCATCTAGCATAGGCAGCGGTACAAGGTTAATAATCCCTAAGTTCACACTGATTAATGCGAGGAACCCCAAGAAATAAACTAAGCCGTAATCGGCCGTCGTTCCGGCTCCTTTCGCGATAGAAATAGGTCCACTTAAGTTATTCAATCCCACATCACCTACTATCAGTTTCTTCAACATACTGATAGTCAGATTGATTACTTGACCTGTTTTCTCAACCGCTTTACCGACTGATTCAATTACACCAAATTGTAAGTCGAAGCGATAATTTTCTGGCCATTCTGCGACTTCAGGTGCGATTCCCGCAAAACCTATTACTTTATCACCTGATAGCTCACGACTATCTGGAATGATGGTCAGTAACAAAGTTTGACCATGGCGTTCAACGACGAGTTCAACCGGAGAGTTAGGGTGCTGCTGAATACTTGTCACCACCTGCTGCCAATCAGTGACTTCAACACCATCCACTTTGGCTAAGCGGTCGCCAATTTCTAGCCCCGCACGTGCACCTGCACCCTCAGGTGAGACACTGGTGAGTCGAGCCGTGATTTCTGGCGTATAAGGTACAAACCCTAACGCTGACATAGCAGACTCTTTCTCGGGGTCAAAGTTCCAATTACGCAGGTCAAAGTGCTTAATTTCTTCGATACCAACACCTTCAACCGGCGCAACGGTTATGGTGAGTTGATCATCGCCAATATGAGAAATCAAACCCATATTAACCGATTCCCAATCCGCAGTTTTGACGCCAGAAACCGCTTTTAGTTCCATGCCAGGTTCTAAACCTGCTTGGGCAGCAATAGAATAAGGAGTAACTTGACCAACTACAGGCTTCACAGCGGGAACACCGATCAGAAAAACCAACCAGTATGCAAAAATAGCAAAGAGGAAATTAAATGCAGGTCCAGCGGCGACAATAGCAGTGCGCTTCCACAAAGGCTTTCTGTCGAACGCATATTGCTCGTCACCTTGAGCCAAATCATCGACTCGCCCATCAAGCATCTTCACGTAGCCACCGAGTGGAATAATAGACAGACTGTATTCTGTACCGTCTTTGTCCACCTTACTCCAGATAGACTTACCGAAGCCGATAGAAAACTTTTCGACTCTTACACCACAACGGCGTGCCACCCAAAAGTGACCAAACTCATGGACTGCGACTAAGATGCCTAAAGCAACTATGAAGGAAACAAAGTTCCATAAAATACCGGTCATAGCTTACGCTCTCTTACCCAATTGGCCGCTAATTCTCTTGCCATTCTATCGACCTCGAGAATGCTTTCCAAGTCGCGACAGTGCGACTGGTTAGTATCAGCACAGACTTTGTTCAGTACTTTCTGATTAACCACTGCTATATCAGTAAACGACAACTGTCGACCAAGGAATGCGCTGACCGCAACTTCATTAGCCGCATTGACAGCGGTCGTGGCATGTTGACCTTCATAGCAGGCATCAATCGCCAGCTTCAAGCATGGGTATCGAGCGTAGTCAGGCTCTAGAAACGTTAGCTGACCAACTTTCGTAAAATCAAGAGGTGCTACACCAGCTGATACACGATCAGGGTAAGACAAAGTTAACGCAATTGGCGTCGCCATATCAGGTTCGCCCATTTGCGCTAACACAGAACCATCGCGATATTGCACCATCGAATGAATAACCGATTGAGGATGAATCAGTACTTTCAGCTGTTCGCGTGATGTATTAAACAGCCACTTAGCCTCGATATATTCCAACCCCTTATTCATCATGGTCGCTGAATCTACCGAAATTTTCGGCCCCATTGACCAGTTAGGATGAGCGATCGCCTCTTCAGGTGTAACACGGCTTAGCGTATCAATATCGCTGTAACGGAATGGGCCACCTGAACCAGTAAGCAGGATATTTGAGATACCATGCTGATTTAAATCACAGCGGCCTAAGTTGGTTTGAATCTCGCTCGGTAAACATTGGAATATTGCATTGTGCTCACTGTCAACAGGCATTAGCTCTGCGCCATGCTGCTTGACGGCATCAATAAACAGTTGCCCAGACATGACTAAGGCTTCTTTGTTGGCAAGCAGCACGCGTTTACCCGCTTTCACCGCCGCCATCGTTGGCAATAGACCAGCTGCACCAACGATCGCAGCCATAACGGTATCAACTTCATCAAAGGAAGAGACATGACACATTGCATTAACGCCTGAAAGTACTTCAGTGGCAATGTTCAGTTCTGCCAATTGCTGTTTTAGCGTCATGGCTGCACCGTCGTTTGCCATGACGGCATACTTAGGCTGCCATCTCTGGCACAATTCGCGCATTTTCGCGACGTTGTTACCCGCGGCAAGCGCGACAACAGAAAATTGTTGTGGGTTCTGTTCGATGACTTTAAACGTGCTTGCACCGATCGAACCAGTAGCACCTAAAATTGTTAGCTTACGCATAGCAATAAACCGATTGATGACTTAGGCAAGCCGAAGCTCGCCTAAAAAATGAAGTAAAGAAATGCAAAAACAGGGAATGCCGCTGTCAAGCTATCGATGCGATCCAGCACACCGCCATGGCCTGGGATAATATTACTACTATCCTTTATACCTGATACGCGCTTAAACATGCTTTCGACTAGGTCACCTAATACAGAAATCACTACCGTCACTAAAGTAATTGCAATCATGACCAGTGGACTGGAAAATTCTATATCGAACCAATCAGCTGCTAACCAGCCAATAACCACAGCAGTGATAATACCGCCGATCAGACCTTCAATGGTTTTATTCGGACTCACATGGGGAGCCATCTTGCGTTTACCCAAGCTCTTGCCGGCAAAATAGGCACCGCTATCGGCAGCCCATACGATCAAACATACATACAACACAAGCTTGGCACCATGGTACGCATCACTATCAATGCCTTCAGCGCGCAGCAGTAACACGCTCCAGAAGAAAGGTAATAGTGTCAGAATACCAAATGCGTGTCGGAGTAATGTTGAGTTTTGCCACAACGCCGAAGACTTGGGATAGGTAATCGCTAATAAGCTTGAGACAATCCACCAAACACAGCCCACTGCTAATACCATATAGTGCGGCTCTACAACTTGGTTGAGACTGATGGCATCAAACGGAATAAAGGCCATACTTAGCGCACTAACTAGTACTGCAGGAATAAGTGCCATCCAACGAGATTTCGGTTCTACAAACTGAGTCCACTCCCAATAGCCAATCAACATTACAGCAGCAATGGCTAGTGTAAACAGTGGCAGCGAGAGTTCAAAAATCCCCAAAATCACTAAAGGAGCAAGGATAAGCGCAGTTATAATTCTTTGTTTCAAACTTAGGTCCTTTATTCGCTTTCCATCAATGCCTTGATCTGTTCGCCAGTGCAACCAAAACGTCGCTCACGATTGACAAACCAAGTCACTGCTTCGATCAAGCTGTTTTCATCAAACTCGGGCCAGTATATCGGTGTAAAGTACATTTCTGCGTAGGCCATCTGCCAAAGCATGAAATTACTGATCCTACATTCACCGCTGGTCCGAATCATTAAATCAACTTCAGGTAAATCTGCCATGGTTAAGTGTTGAGTGATCAGCTCTTCGCTAATCTCATCACACGTTAGTTCACCGGCGGCAACCTTAGCTGAAATTGCTTTTGTTGCCTGCATAATATCCCACTTACCGCCATAATTCGCTGCAATGTTAATGACCATTCCTGTATTTGAGGCAGTCATTGCTTCAGCTTGAGCGATTTTCTTTTGCAAGCGGTCATTGAAACGAGAGGTTTCACCAATCACTCGTAGACGTAAGTTGTTCTTATGCAGTTTTTTCACTTCCGTTGAAAGCACTGTAATGAACAGTTCCATCAAGACGCCAACTTCTTCTTCTGGCCTTCTCCAGTTTTCACTGCTAAACGCAAAAAGAGTAATAGCCTTGATTCCGAGCTTTGCCGAAGTCGCAATGGCTTTTCGTACCGCTGCAACACCATTTTTATGGCCAAACACACGAGGTTTACCTTGTGCCTTTGCCCAACGGCCATTGCCATCCATAATGATTGCGATATGTTTTGGAAGTAAATCAGGGGAGAGTTGTGAATTATGCATAAGACGTTGATAGATAATCGGCAGGGGACAAAGAGTAGCATAAAAAAACGCTGTGCTGCGAGCACAGCGCCAATTATGCGTTAAGTTTATGGAGAATTAGACTTCCATCAACTCTTTTTCTTTTGCCGCTAGCACTTCGTCAACAAGTTTAACTGCTGCATCAGTAAGTTTTTGAATCTCTTCCTGACCTTTACGATCTTCATCTTCAGAGATTTCTTTGTCTTTAAGTAGTGCTTTTAGCTCACCGTTTGCATCACGACGGATGTTACGGATCGCAACACGACCACCTTCAGCTTCACCACGAACGATCTTAACAAGGTCTTTACGACGCTCTTCTGTTAGCGGTGGAAGTGGAACGCGAATGATAGTACCCGCAGACATTGGGTTTAAACCCAAATCAGACATCATGATTGCTTTCTCAACTTTTTGAGTCAGCTCTTTATCAAATACCGTGATTGCTAGCGTACGAGCATCTTCTGCAATAACGTTCGCTACTTGGTTAAGAGGTGTTGATGCGCCGTAGTACTCGACCGAGATACCAGATAATAGGCTTGGGTGCGCACGACCTGTGCGAACTTTAGAAAGGTTGTTCTTTAGCGCTTCAACGCTTTTTTCCATGCGCTCTTGAGCGTCTTGTTTGATTTCGTTAATCACAATATCACCTTAATGTGTAAATCTTTCTCGAAGAAAGCCTAATCGGGAGTCTTCAAAAGGCAATACCGCAGCATTAAATCTGCTGCGGCGATTGGAATTACTCTGCGTCGCTGATTAGCGTGCCTTCTGCTTCACCCATAACCACGCGACGTAGTGCGCCTGGCTTATTCATGTTGAATACGCGAATTGGCATTTTGTGGTCACGAGCTAACGTGAACGCTGCCAAATCCATCACTTTCAGTTCTTTATCAAGAACAGCATTGAATGAGAGCTTATCATACAGTTCTGCGTCTGGGTTTGCTACAGGGTCAGCACTAAATACGCCATCCACTTTTGTCGCTTTTAGAACTACGTCCGCTTCAATTTCAATACCGCGCAAACAAGCAGCAGAATCCGTCGTGAAGAATGGGTTACCAGTACCTGCTGAGAAGATAACCACGCGGCCTTGGCGAAGTTCGCGGATAGCATCAGCCCAGTTATAGTCGTCACACACACCTTTCAAAGGAATTGCTGACATTACACGAGCATTCACGTAAGCACGGTGCAGTGCATCGCGCATTGCTAGACCATTCATTACTGTTGCAAGCATACCCATGTGGTCGCCCACAACTCGGTTCATACCCGCTTCAGCTAGACCTGCGCCACGGAAAAGGTTACCACCACCGATTACCACACCCACTTGAACACCAAGTTCAACCAGCTCTTTTACTTCTTGTGCCATACGATCAAGGATCGCAGGATCGATGCCGAAACCTTCATTGCCTTGAAGAGCTTCACCACTCAGTTTTAACAGAATACGTTGATACGCTGGTTTAGGGTTCGTTGTCATGGAGTTTACCTTCCAAAAAGAGAGTTATTGATTAACAGTCATGGATAGAGGAAAGAACCTAGTGATTCGTTCTAAGTCGCTAGAGAAGACCTTGGCACTCTAGGGACTTGACACTGACATCTAGGTGTTGTTTCCCCTATTCATCACGGCTAACCGTTTACTACCGTTATCGTAAAAAGACCGCAGCCAAGGCCACGGTCTAATATTTGCACAATTCGCTAAGGATTAACCTTTTTGAGCTAGTGCTACTTCTTCAGCGAAGCTTAGGCCTTCTGCTTTCTCGATACCTTCACCAACTTCTAGGCGAACGAACGTAGAAACTGAAGCACCTTTTTCTTTCAGCATTTCGCCAACAGTTTTCTTAGGCTCCATGATGAAAGCTTGACCAGTTAGAGAAACTTCGCCAGTGAATTTCTTCATGCGGCCTTCAACCATTTTCTCTGCGATTTCTTTTGGCTTGCCTTCGTTCATAGCGATTTCTACTTGAACTTCACGCTCTTTCGCTACTACTTCAGCTGGTACGTCTTCTGGGTTCACGTATTCTGGACGTGAAGCAGCAACGTGCATTGCAACGTGCTTAAGAGTTTCCGCGTCGCCTTCACCAGCAACAACAACACCGATTTTCTCGCCGTGACGGTAAGAAGCTAGTGCAGCACCTTCAACGTATTGTACGCGACGGATGTTGATGTTTTCACCGATTTTAGCAACTAGAGCTACACGCTCTTCTTCGAACTTAGCTACTAGTTCTTCAACAGATGATTTAGCCGCTAGAGCTTCTAGAGCTACTTTTTCAGCGAATGCTGTGAAGTTACCATCTTTAGCAACGAAGTCAGTTTGGCAGTTAACTTCAAGAAGAACAGCAACACCGTTTTCTTCTTTGATGATGATTGCGCCTTCAGCCGCTACGTTACCTGCTTTCTTAGCAGCTTTAGCAGCACCTGATTTACGCATGTTTTCGATTGCTAGTTCGATGTCAGCGTTTGCTTCAACAAGCGCTTTCTTACATTCCATCATACCTGCGCCAGTACGTTCGCGCAGTTCTTTAACTAGAGCAGCAGTAACAGCCATTCTCTATTCCTCAGTTGATTCTGGATTTGGTAAAAAACAGGGGCCTACATTTTCGGCCCCTGCTGATAACTATAACTCAGTTTATGCTACAACTTGGTTGCACATAGACTAAGTGTGACTCGGAGCCGCTATTATTCAGCTTCTACGAAACCGTCTTTCTCAGCAACAGCAGCTACGTCTTTGTTACGACCTTCAGTTACTGAAGCAGCAGCAGCGTTTAGGTAAAGCTGAACTGCACGGATCGCATCGTCGTTACCTGGGATGATGTAGTCAACGCCGTCTGGGTTAGAGTTAGTATCTACTACAGCGTAAACTGGGATACCTAGGTTGTTAGCTTCTTTAATCGCAATGTGTTCGTGATCAGCATCGATTACGAATAGAGCGTCTGGTAGGCCGCCCATGTCTTTGATACCACCAAGAGATTTCTCTAGCTTCTCCATTTCACGAGTACGCATTAGAGCTTCTTTCTTAGTTAGTTTGTCAAAAGTACCGTCTTGAGCTTGAGCTTCAAGTTCTTTTAGACGCTTGATTGATTGACGAACAGTTTTGTAGTTTGTAAGCATACCGCCTAACCAGCGGTTGTTTACGTAGTACTGGTTGCTTGCGATTGCAGCTTCTTTAACAGCTTCAGATGCAGCGCGCTTAGTACCTACGAATAGAACTTTACCTTTCTTCTCGCCAACTTTAGCTAGTTCAGCTAGAGCTTCGTTGAACATTGGTACAGTTTTTTCTAGGTTGATGATGTGAACGCGGTTACGAGCACCAAAGATGAATGGCTTCATTTTTGGGTTCCAGTAACGAGTTTGGTGACCGAAGTGAACACCAGCTTTCAGCATATCGCGCATTGATACAGTTGCCATTTTAAAATCCTCTATGGGGTTAGGCCTCCACATCCCCCATAACTCCGACTAGGCTTCTGCCCAGCACCCCGGAATATGTGACGGAATGTGTGTGATTTAAAGATATAAGTTAGTCGGAAGTAATCAGTTTCGCCACCTGATAAACGTTCAGCTAGAGAGAACAGACCACATTTCCGGCGCGCTTTATACCATATTTTTGCCTATCATGGCTAGTAAAAAAACGATTGTTAGGGATGAGAGTGCACTATTTTCATTCCCACACGTACTATCGAAAGATGAAGAATAATTCTCATTATGTTGTGTTCCTGATAGAATGCGCCGATTCGCACTCACTTGTGCACAAGAACAAATAGAGAAAGCCGATGTCAATCAAGATTAAAACAGCTGAAGAAATCGAACGTATGCGACTAGCGGGCGCGTTGGCCGCTGAAATCCTAGAAATGATCGAACCGCACATCAAAGAAGGTGTGACAACAGATGAGCTAAACCAAATCTGTCACGATTACGGGATTGAAAAAGGCGCATATTCTGCACCTCTTGATTACCATGGATTCCCTAAATCAATCTGTACGTCCATCAACCACATTGTATGTCACGGTATTCCAGCTTCAGCAGACGAAGTAGGCAGCAATGGGCAACTGAAACCTGCTGTGCTCAAAAATGGCGACATCATTAACGTTGATATTACCGTGATCATCCCTAACGATGCTGACGCTGATTTGTCTGTCCGCCCAGAGGGTTACCATGGTGATACATCGAAGATGTTCTTTGTCGGCGAAGTATCTCCTGCTGACAAACGTCTATGTATGGTCACCCAAGAAGCGCTATACATTGGTATGCGTCAAGTAAAACCAGGCGCAACCGTTGGTGATATTGGTACGGCAATTGAGAAATACATCAAGACTAACAACAAGAACAATCCACGCAATAAGTTCTCTATTGTTAAAGATTTCTGTGGTCACGGTATTGGTAACGAGTTCCACGAAGAGCCTCAAATCGTTCACTACAAAAATAACGACCGCCGAGTACTAAAAGAAGGCATGTGTTTTACCATTGAACCAATGATTAACGAAGGTAAGTTTGGCGTGACTGTTGATGCCGAAGATGATTGGACGGTTTACACTGGTGATGGTAAGAAGTCAGCCCAGTATGAACACACCATCTTGGTGACGAAAAACGGCTGTGAAGTGTTAACGCTGCGTAGCGATGACACCATCCCTCGCCTAATGAACAACGCATAATCACCGCAAGTTCCTCAAATATCCCCGCCCTGTCGGGGATATTTTTTTATCCTTATAAGTCTGATAGATTGGTCATCAGGACTGTTTTGCATGGATTCGCTGTATGCCGTTTCAATCACCACTCACTTTTGACGATCAACAGCTCACAATTGCTGAGTTAAAAAACCAGCTAGAAAAATTTGCTGATTACCAGAAACAAGAGTTTCTTGCCCATCACCCAGTGACCGACTTGGTATTAGGTCGAGCTGAATATATCGACCTACTTCTCAACCGTTTGTGGCAACATTTTGGCTTTACCGCCTTACCTAATATTAGCCTTGTCGCTGTTGGCGGTTATGGTCGAGGTGAACTACACCCACTGTCAGACATCGATATCCTGGTTGTATCGCGTAAGGCATTGCCTGATGCACTTGCCAGCAAAGTGAGTGAGTTCATTACCCTACTTTGGGATTTACGTTTAGAAGTCGGCCACGCGGTACGTAGTGTCGAAGAGTGTGCTGCCATAGGACGTGAAGACCTCACGGTGGCGACGAACTTACAAGAGGCTCGTTTGCTGTGTGGTTGCGAAGATACCTTTCACCAGCTAAAAATGGTGATTCATTCAGAATCATTTTGGCCAAGTGAGATTTTCTACAAGGCCAAGGTTCAAGAGCAGCGCGACCGACATGCTCGCTACCACGATACGACTTACAATCTAGAGCCGGATATTAAGTCTACGCCAGGTGGTTTACGTGATATACACACTCTGAGTTGGGTCGCACGTCGTCACTTTGGTGCAACATCGCTACTCGAAATGAGTCGCTATGGATTTCTAACCGATGCCGAGTACCGAGAACTGGTCGAGTGTCAGGATTTTCTATGGCGCGTTCGCTTCGCGTTGCACATTGAGTTAAAACGCTATGATAACCGCCTCACCTTTGCTCATCAGCCTCAGGTGGCTGAAAGCCTTGGATATACTGGGGAAGGAAATCGAGGCGTTGAGATGATGATGAAAGAGTTCTATCGTACGCTTCGCCGCGTAGCAGAACTCAATAAAATGCTGCTAAAACTCTTCGATCAAGCGATCCTCGACAACGGTATCGAAGATAAGCCAGAAGTTCTCAGCGAGGATTTTCAGCGTCGCGGTCATCTTATTGAAGCGCGTAAACCTGCGTTATTTCAGGCGCGTCCTGAAACTATCTTAGATATGTTCCTGCATATCGCGAATGATTCAACCATTGAAGGTGTCTCGCCACCGACCATGCGCCAACTAAGAACCGCTCGTCGACGCCTGAATAAATTTTTACACACCATTCCAGAAGCTCGTGAAAAGTTCTTAGAGCTTTGTCGTCATCCAAATGCACTGCACAAAGCCTTCAGTCTGATGCACAAACTTGGAGTACTAGCGGCCTATCTGCCTCAATGGAGCCAAATCGTCGGCCAGATGCAGTTTGATTTGTTTCATGTCTATACCGTTGATGAACACAGCGTGCGACTCCTAAAACATATCAACACCTTCGGCTACGCTAAAAACCACGATAAACACCCTATCTGCTGCGAAGTCTATCCGAGAATTCAGAAAAAAGAGTTATTGATCATCGCAGCCATTTTCCATGACATAGGCAAAGGTCGTGGGGGAGATCACTCGGTTATTGGTGAAGGTGAAGCGTACGATTTTTGTATCGAACACGGTTTATCTAAGCCTGAAGCAAAGCTAGTTTCTTGGTTAGTTAGAAACCATCTACTGATGTCTGTGACCGCTCAGCGCCGTGATATCTATGATCCGGAGGTGATTACTGAGTTTGCGAAACAAGTTCGCGATGAAGAGTATTTAGAGTATCTGGTTTGTCTCACGGTCGCGGATATTTGTGCCACCAACCCAGAATTATGGAACAGCTGGAAGCGTACCTTGCTTGCGGAGCTTTTTTACTCAACGCAACGAGCACTGCGCCGCGGCTTGGAAAACCCTGTCGATGTCAGGGAACGTATTCGTCACAACCAACAATTAGCCTCGGCTTTGCTGCGCAAAGAAGGGTTTAGTGCCCGAGAAATTGAAGTATTGTGGCAGCGCTTTAAGGCAGATTATTTTTTACGCCATACACACAAACAGATCGCTTGGCACTGTATGCACTTACTTCGCCATGAAGACCATACCAAGCCACTGATCCTGATGTCTAAAAAAGCCACTCGCGGTGGTACAGAAGTGTTTGTCTATAGTAAAGACCAGCATGCGCTTTTCGCCACTGTGGTCGCAGAACTTGACCGACGTAACTTCAACGTTCATGACGCGCAAGTCATGACCAGCAAGGATGGTTACGTACTCGATACCTTTATGGTTCTAGATCAGCATGGTGAAGTGATTGACGAAAGCCGCCATAAAGCAGTGATTAAACATCTGGCACACGTACTTGAAGATGGTAGACCAACCAAAATCAAGACACGCCGGATTCCGCGTAACCTGCAACATTTTCAGGTCAAGACGACGGTCGATTTCCTACCGACAAAGAGCAAAAAGCGTACCTTACTCGAGTTTGTTGCTCTGGATACTCCTGGATTGCTGGCAACGGTAGGGGCAACCTTTGCCGATTTGGGGATTGATCTGCACGCTGCGAAGATCACAACCATTGGCGAGCGTGCCGAAGACTTGTTCATCATTACTAGCCAAAATGGTGGCAAATTAACAGAGGAAGAACAGCAAGAATTGCGCGAAAACTTGATTAAAAACATCGCTGAACTGGCACCGTAAGCGATCTCGACCACAAGTTATTAACTTGGTTAAAAAAGCGCTGTCTACCACGAATATTGACTGCTACATTAATAGTGAATTGTTTAATCCCTACTCGCTTTGAGTAGGGATCGTCACTGCAACACAATAGAGGTAGCCTATGTATCCACACCTCACTGGTTTAGGTATTCACGATCCTAAACAAATTGAGCGCTATTCCCTTCGTCAAGAAGCGCACAAGGATGTGTTAAAAATCTATTTTCACAAACAAAAAGGTGAGTTGTTTGCGAAAAGCGTCAAGTTCAAATACCCACGACAAGTCAAAAACGTTTTGGTTGATAGCGGAAGCCATCAATACAAAGAAGTGACTGAAATAAACCGCAACTTGACTCTAGTTATTGATGAGCTGAATAAGTTGACCAAGCCGGTTAGCAGCAATGAAGTCGACGTAAAACAGAAGATTCTTACCGACTTACGCCACTTAGAGAAAGTGGTCTCAAGTAAGATTGCAGAGATCGAAGCGGATTTAGAGAAGCTGAAATAGAAGCGAGATAGTTCTCAAGGGTTGACAGTGCATGCCAACCCTTTTCTTTTAAATTCAGATAATTAAACTTAAGTATCAGCAAGCGCTGCCTGCAACTTTCGACTCACTCATCACAAGCTCCTCTCGAAGGACGAAGTCCGTTCTAAAATCTCGTAGGGCTAAGCTCGATCTCTATTCTCGTAGCGAAGCGTTCTAAACTTTAAACAAGCCAACCCGCATATTTGCCAACCAGATAAAGCGCCACACCCGCCATCACACCAGCGACAATATCATCCAGCATAATACCTAACCCGCCATGTACTCGCTTATCCAACCAGCCGATAGGCCATGGTTTTACCATGTCGAAGAATCGGAACAGAACAAAGCCCGTTAACAGCCATTTCCAGTCATATGCCGACAGGTTTAGTACTGGGACCACTAACATGGTAATCCAAAAGCCAGCAAACTCATCCCATACAATTGAGCCATGATCATGAACCCCCATATCATCCGAGGTGACTTGGCAAATTTTTACACCGACGATGCAAGCAACGACGAGTGCAACAAGATACAAAGGCAGAGGTAATTGCACCAGCAGCAAATAGAAGGGGATCGCTGCTAGCGTACCCATCGTACCCGGCACGATGGGCGATAGACCACTACCGAAACCAGTCGCAAGTAGGTGCCATGGATTTTTTAATGAGATAAGAGAAAGAGGATTTGTCATAACTGATTATATCTTACTTAAAGTGATCGTAGCCGCTTAGGTGCCAGTCAATTGGTTGCCCATTACTGTGCAGTTCAAAGGTTCCCTGAGGACGAATCTGGCCGATACATGTTAACTTAGCGCCACAATGTGCGAGTGCACTTTCAATCGATCCCTTGTTCTGCTCAGGGACGGTAAAGCACAGTTCATACTCTTCACCACTTGATAACGCATATTGCAGAGCAAGCTCTGCACTGCCTACAAACTGAGTAAGTTCATTAGAAACAGGAAGTTGTGCTACGTCAAGGCTTACCCCAACGTGTGAGCGATTCAATATATGCTTGATATCAGAAATCAGTCCGTCAGAAATATCGATAGCGGAACTAGCCAAATTGAGTAGTGCTTGCCCCACCAGCACTCTTGGTGTTGCTAGGTAATGACGCTGCTCCAGTTGCTCGGCAAAAGGCTTACGACGCAAACTGTTATCAAGCACCACATCTAAGCCTGCTTTGCTGTCACCGAGCACCCCGGTAACGTAGACCCAATCGCCAACCTGAGCACCATCTCGACGTAATGCTTTATCTGCATCCACTAAACCCTGCACGGTTAAAGTGATACTTAAAGGCCCTTTAGTGGTATCACCACCAATTAACTGGATTCCGTAGTAATCCGCCAACTCAAAGAATGCATCACAGAAGGGCGCCAGCCATAACTCATCTGGACTCGGCATAGTTAACGCAAGTGATACCCAACTCGGGGTCGCCCCCATTGCGGCAAGATCACTAATATTGGACGCTAATGCCTTGTGCGCAACCCAGCTAGGGTTTGCATCAGCGAGGAAGTGTGTCCCTGCAACTAAAGTATCGGTACTGATCGCCACAGAAAGGTTCTCTGGTACTTTTACCAATGCACAATCGTCACCAGCGGCAAGCACAACGTCTTTCCGTTGCTTCTGACGATTAACAAAATATTTTTCAATCAGATTAAATTCACCAGACATACTATGACCGTTAAATTATTGAATGTTTGGACATAAAAAAGGTCAGCATTTGCTGACCTTTAGATAATCAAAACCGATTATTTCTTACGTACATGAGGTGCCGCTTTATCTAGCACACCATTGACGAATTTGTGGCTATCTTCCGCCGCGAACACTTTTGCAAGTTCAATCGCTTCGTTAATGACCACTTTGTAAGGCACGTCTTCACGACGTGTCATTTCATACATTGCTAAACGAAGAAGCGCTAGCTCCATCATATCCAAATCTTGCATTGGACGAGCAGTGTATGGACGAATCTTACTATCTAGCTCTGTGTGACTTAGCACAACACCTGTTAGTAGGTCACGGAAGTATGCGACATCTGTATCCGGAGTAGATAGTGCAGGTTCTGATGCATGATGTTCTTCTTCATCATACTTGCCACCTGACAAAAACTGCTCCTCAATCGTAGCAACATTTTCTTTAGTAATTTGCCAAGAGTAGATCGCTTGTAGAGCGAATCGACGTGCATTACGACGTGCGGCTGGTTTCACACTGGCCCCCATTAGGAATCGATTTCTGAAAGAACGTTAATCATCTCAAGTGCGCTTAGTGCAGCCTCTGCACCTTTATTACCAGCCTTGGTTCCTGCGCGCTCAATTGCTTGGTCAATTGTATCAACAGTCAGTACACCAAATGCGACTGGAAGACTGTATTCCAGAGACACCTGCGCAAGACCCTTGTTACATTCACTACAAACATAGTCAAAGTGTGGTGTACCACCGCGAATAACTGTACCTAGTGATACGATCGCATCGTACTTACCGGTTTTAGCTACGCGCTGAGCAACAAGTGGAAGCTCTACTGCACCAGGACAGCGAACGATAGTGATATTATCTTCGCTTACTTGACCGTGACGCTTTAAAGTATCGATTGCACCAGACAATAGACTTTCGTTAATAAAACTGTTGAAACGAGAAATAACGATAGCAATTTTTGCGTTTGGCGCTGGGAAGCCACCCTCGATCACTTTCATAAGCCTTCCTTTAACTATGTTCATCAAGTGAGAATCGCCGGATTCTAGCACAAATCTGTGAGCAATATCTAATAGAAATTTAACAGAACTCGTACCCAGCAGCTAAAGCATTTGGCTAGTACAAGTTTTAGGCCTTGCACTAACGACAAGGCCTGATTGAGTAGGTAGAACAAGGTCAGTGACCAAGATTACTCACATACATATTCAACGACGTTCAGGCCAAAACCGCCAAGCGCATGGTACTTTTTGTTGGTTGATGACAATAGACGCATATCATGTACGCCAAGATCCGCAAGAATCTGCGATCCCACCCCCACGCGGCGAGAGGTACCTTGTTTTTTCGCTAATGTTGGTGCTTGACCTTTGTCCTGTGCTTCGAACATTTTAACGCGGTGGATCAACAGTTCCGTTGACTCCTCGTTACCAAGAATAACCAAAACACCGCCCTGTTCACCGATACGTTTCATGGCCGCATCAAGCGTCCAACTGCGCTCAGCATTTCTATCGCTATGCAGTAAGTCAGTAAAAGTATCTTGCAAATGAACACGGACTAACGGTGCATCTGCGGTTAACTCACCTTTGCAAAGTGCATAGTGGATTTGGTTGTCTATGGTGTCACGGTAAGTCACTAAGTTAAATTCACCAAACTCGGTAGGCAATTGACATTCAGCGACACGCTCAATGGTCGTTTCCGTGTTATTGCGGTATTCAATCAGATCCGCAATCGTACCCAGTTTAAGGCCATGCTTTTCAGCAAAAACTTCCAAGTCAGGACGGCGTGCCATAGTGCCATCGTCATTGAGAATCTCGACAATCACACCCGCTGGCTCTAGCCCAGCAAGACGAGCTAAATCACAACCTGCTTCTGTATGCCCGGCACGTGTTAAAACTCCGCCTTCTTGCGCCGCTAAAGGAAAGATGTGGCCTGGCTGAACAAGATCTGCGGCTTTGGCATCTTTCGCAACTGCCGCCTGAACTGTACGCGCGCGGTCTGCGGCAGAAATACCAGTCGTTACGCCTTCCGCAGCTTCGATTGAAACCGTAAAGTTGGTGGTGTACTGAGCATTGTTGTCTTGAACCATAGGAGGCAAACCAAGACGCTCACAACGCGCTTTAGTCATGGTTAAGCAGATCAAGCCACGACCGTGAGTCGCCATGAAGTTAATCGCTTCTGGAGTCACATGCTCAGCAGCCATGATTAAATCGCCTTCATTCTCACGATCTTCGTCATCCATCAGGATAACCATTTTACCTAAACGAATATCATCAATAATTTCTTGTGGCGTACTAATTGGCATCTTTATATTCCTATCTTGGCTTCTAGCGGCTAATTAAATCGGTCAGACCATTGCCTAACCTAGGCAAATCCATTTTGCTGTAAAAATTCCATGGTGATGCTGGATTGTGTTTGTTGCTCTTCTCGACTGGTCAGTAAACGTTCCATATAGCGAGCAAGTACATCAACTTCGAGGTTCACTTTTCGACCCACATGGAAATCGGCAATTGTCGTCTCTTCACCCGTATGCGGAACTATGGTGAGTTTGAACGCGTTCTTGCGTAGAGCGTTCACTGTCAAGCTGATACCATCAACCGTAATCGAACCTTTTTCCGCAACGTATTTCGACAGCTCCTCTGGCATTGATACCCAGAATTCAATCGCACGCCCTATCATATTTCTTTCAACGATTTGGCCGACTCCATCAACATGCCCAGAGACAATGTGCCCGCCAAACCGGGTCGTTGGTAACATCGCCTTTTCTAAGTTAACTTTGTCACCCGCTTGGTAATCAGTAAATCCTGTTTTATCAAGGGTTTCTAGTGACAAGTCTGCGGTATAACTGGTGGAAGTAAAGGCGACGACCGTTAAGCAGACACCATTGGTGGCAATACTATCGCCAAGCTTGACATCACTCATATCAAGCTTGCCAACATCAACCGTCACACTAATGTCTTCGCCCTTTGGCGTGATTGCAGTCAAGGTACCGACTGCTTCTACAATACCTGTAAACATGATTAGGATTCTTTCTTTTCAATTGTGGCAACGATGCGTACATCGCGACCAACGAGTCTGATATCTTTAAAATTAAGATCAATGACATCGGCCATTGACGCCAGCCCAAGTGCGCCGAGCAATCCTCGACCATCACTTCCCATAATCTTAGGAGCCAGATAGAGCACCAGCTCATCAACTAGATTTTGCTGAATAAGACTAGACGCTAATGTCGCTCCAGCTTCGACCCAGAGATGGTTAATGTTATGAGCAGTCGCCAATTGAGAAAATGTCGCGGCTAAATCCACTTGCTGATTTGAGTTTAGCGTTGGCTGCACATCGCCTTGTGGTGAAACAATTAAACGCTCCCCTTCAGTATGAAATAACTTTAACTCTGGTGTCAGTTGGCTTTGTCTATCGAGAATAACCCTAACTGGCTGGCGCAATTGCTGATGTGGGTACTTCGTCTGTACTGAAATTGGTAACTCTTCCCAACGCACATTCAATGAAGCATTGTCTTCAATAACGGTTTTGCTGGTTGAGAGTATCGCGCCGCTTTGTGCGCGGTAGTTTTGTACGTCCTGACGCGCTTGCGCAGATGTGATCCACTGACTTTGGCCATTAGATAAGGCTGTCTGACCATCTAAGCTAGCAGCCATTTTTAATTGAACAAACGGCATTCCGCTTTTCATTCGTTTGATAAATGCCGGATTTAGATTGATCGCATCTTGTTCCAGCAGGCCGACTTCAACTTCTATGCCCGCATCGCGCAGCATTTTAATCCCGCGCCCTGCGACTTGGGGGTTGGGGTCTTGCATCGCGCAAATGACTTTAGCCACTTTGGCCTTGATCAGCCCCTCTGCACATGGTGGAGTTCTGCCGTAATGAGAACAAGGCTCTAACGTCACGTATGCAGTGGCACCCACTGACTTTTCACCTGCCATTCGAAGGGCGTGTACTTCAGCGTGGGGTTCACCAGCGCGCAAGTGAAAGCCTTCACCCACGACTTCACCATCAAGGGTGATAACACAGCCTACATTGGGATTTGGAGCCGTGGTATAGATGCCCCCTTTTGCTAACTCAATAGCGCGGGACATCATGATAAAATCTTGCCGAGTAAAGGTAGTCATAGAGAAACGGCCTTAATCTTCTAACCTTGCAATCTCTTCACCAAATTCTCGAATGTCTTCGAAGCTACGGTAAACAGAAGCAAAGCGAATGTACGCAACCTTATCTAGCTCTTTGAGTTGATCCATCACCAAGTTACCTATCATTTCACTAGGTACTTCGCGTTCACCTGTTGCGCGAAGTTGTGACTTAATCATACTAATCGCAACATCGACTGCGTCGGCACTTACTGGGCGTTTTTCTAATGCCCGCTGAAGACCACCCACCATTTTGTCTTCATTAAATGGTTCACGATTCCCGTTAGATTTAATCACACGAGGCATCACCAGTTCAGCGGTTTCGAAAGTTGTGAAACGTTCATTACACGCAAGACACTGCCTACGGCGACGAACCTGATGGCCATCAGCAACCAAGCGAGAATCGATCACTTTAGTATCATTCTCAGAGCAAAAAGGACAATGCATATCACCTCCATATAAGTGACAGACAGTTTAGCGGATTAAGTATTCTTAATAAAAGCAAAAGGGGCCCGTTAGCCCCTTTTTCAACCAATGTTAACCGATATTTGTTAACTGCGCGGCAAGTAGTTCGCCTTACCAACCCATTTATAACTGGTTAGCTCTTCTAGACCCATTGGACCACGAGCGTGAAGTTTTTGGGTTGATACAGCAACTTCCGCACCCAGACCAAACTGAGCACCGTCAGTGAAACGCGTAGAGGCATTCACATAAACTGCAGCCGAACCAGCAGAGTTTATAAACAACTCCGAGTTAACAAGACTGTTGGTCATGATGGCATCTGAGTGGCTAGCATTGTGCACACGCATGTGGTTAATCGCTTCTTTAACATCCGCCACTACCTTAACACCCAGAGTGTAGCTCAGCCATTCAGTATCAAAGTCACCCTCTACCGCATCGCGCTGCTGTTTGGCTGCACTCATAAAAGGCTTCGCACTTGCTTCGACAACAAAGGTAACTTGGTCGTTGATTCGCTCGATCAGCATTGGCAAGAATTCGGCCGCCACTTTCTCATGTACTAACAGAGTATCAAGTGCATTACAGGCGGAAGGACGTTGAACTTTAGCGTTTTCTACCACATCCAGAGACTTCACCAAATCAGCGCTCTCATCCACAAAAATATGGCTGATACCAAAACCACCGATGATCACAGGAATCGTGCTGTTCTCTTTACACATTTTGTGTAGACCAGCACCACCACGAGGAATAATCATATCAACGTAATCGTCCAGTTTTAGTAGCTGAGAAACCAATTCACGATCTGGTTTTTCAATGTACTGTACTGATGCAGCCGGAAGTTCAGCTTTCGCTAGCGCAAATTGAATAACCTTAACCAACTCCATGTTAGAGAAAAAAGTCTCTTTACCGCCACGTAAGATACTGGCGTTACCTGTTTTTAAGCACAATGCAGCAATATCGATGGTCACGTTTGGACGCGCTTCATAGATAACACCCACGACGCCAAGAGGAACACGACGACGAGACAGCGTCATTCCGTTTTCCAACACTTTGCTATCTAGCTCGCTACCCACTGGATCATTAAGGCTGATAACGTTACGTACGTCATTGGCAATCCCCGATAGACGCTCTTGGTTAAGAAGAAGACGATCAAGTAATGCGTCGCTCAAACCTGCATCGCGGCCTTTGGCGATATCCTTAGCGTTGGCAGCTAGAATAGTGTCTGCATTCGCTTCAAGTTCATCAGCGATGATAGCTAGGGCTTTGTTTTTTTGCGCTGTCGAAGCAGTCGCTAGTTGGAACGCCGCATCTTTTGCCGCGATCCCCATTGAAATCAGTTCCACTTTGTTTTTCCTTATTCTTGGATGACGACCATATCATCACGGTGAAGCACTTCGTTGCCGTAATCGTACCCAAGTATTCCGATTATATCTTTACTATGCTTGCCAACGATCTTCGCCATATCTTGACTGGAGTAGCTCGCGATACCACGCGCAATCAGCTTGCCTTTGACATCAGTTACTCGCACGACGTCTCCGCGAGCAAACTCACCACTTACTTTGGTTAAGCCTTTAGCCAATAGACTGCTGCCCTTTCCGACTACAGCATTCACAGCACCATCATCAATAACAATATCACCAGACGCAGCAGGCCCCGCCAATATCCAGCGCTTACGGTTCTCTAGTGCCTCTTCACAAGGTAGGAATCGAGTTCCTTGTGGATGTTCGCCCAATGAGTCGAATACTACGTTCGGTGCACTACCAGCCGCAATAATGACTTCTATACCAGCTCGGCGTGCAATATCCGCTGCTTGCAGTTTTGTTGCCATACCACCGGTACCGAGTGTCGTACCACTGCCACCTGCAATTTTACGCAGCGTGTCATCAATGGTTTTTACTTCCTTAATCAACTCAGCATTAGGGTCTTTGCGAGGATCCGCAGTAAACAGACCTTTTTGATCGGTAAGAAGTAACAGTTTGTCAGCACCACAAAGAATGCCAACTAAGGCAGACAAATTGTCATTGTCACCCACTTTGATTTCACTGGTTGCCACCGCATCGTTTTCGTTAACAACAGGAATAATATCGTTTTCAACTAACGCATTGATGGTGTCACGCGCATTTAAGAAGCGCTCACGGTCTTCAAGATCGGCACGTGTTAACAGCATTTGTCCGATTTTTAGTCCATAAATAGCGAACAATGACTCCCAAGTCTGAATTAACTGACTTTGTCCAACAGCCGCTAGTAGCTGCTTACTTGCCATTGAGTTGGGCAGTGCGGGGTATCCTAGGTGTTCGCGTCCTGCTGCAATCGCGCCAGACGAGACCATCACGACAGAGTGGCCTTGCTTTTTCAGTTCTGCACATTGACGAACCAACTCAACCATATGAGCTCGGTCCAAAGCCAGAGTGCCACCAGTTAAAACACTTGTACCTAATTTAACCACCACGGTCTGAGACTGTGATGCTTTTCCGCTTTCTTGATTCATTGTCTTTCTACTATGAAATAAATAAAAAACCGTCACGACCCTAGCGCAAGAAGATAGGCTAACAAGATCGATTAGACCTGATGTTTTAGCAATCAAATGGCAAATTCACAAGCAGAAAAGGCGCTAAAAAGCGCCTTTTTGGTGAACAGCAATAATAAGCAACGAAAATTAGACGAATTCTACCGACTCTTTATGCATTGCCACTGGTATTTCGAAATCCTTACTCAGTGTTTCTATCAGTTTCTGATGGAAGGCCTCCTGAGTGCGCGTCACATCTTCGACCGTTTTTTTCGGTAATGCTTTCTCCTGCCACTCACCTGCCACATCGTACAATCCAGTTCGATAGCGAGCTTCAAATAGATCGCCGTTTTTCTCGAGCTCTAACCACCAGCCCCAAAACTCCCTTTGTTCAGGAGATTTTTTGTCGTTTACACACACAGACAAGCAATCAAAGATATACATGCCATCCGTGCTCTGTGATTCTCGTAGATAAGGACCAATAGCTCTTAGGGTTGATAACAAGCGGTAGTGCGTTGGACTTTTCGTCGGTTCAGACATAATGAATCTCCATATTCATTGACTTATTATAATCGCCTACTAGAAAGGACTTAAAAGTCTGGGTAGTCGATATGATTAAGTGTTGTCTAAATTAGCTGAAATGTCATCTAATTAGCTCGTCCTCCAACCACTTTATCGCTAAATCGAGGGATTGCTCATAGCCTTGTGTAATTGTTTTAGCACTAATTTTCTTAGCTTTACCATAATCACTAAAAAGTGCCACTAACTGATTGTCACTATAGGGTGAGACTGGATCATTCTCTAAACTCATGGCGAGAATCGGTACACGAGTTTTACGGCTAGACAAAATCCCCTGAACCTTAAGAGACCATGCCATCAACTGACCTGCGAGACTATTAATATCCACCACACTTTTGCCCAGACGCGATGCCAAGACATCTAAATACATTTTGGGCATCTGCTTTAACTTGGCTGGCGAAGACAAGACATCGTGAATAGGTGCTCCTAATGATACGCACGCTTTGATTTTATCTTGCTCCATAAATGACAAACGCACCATCGCATTGCCGCCAAATCGAAAACCAATCAGACCAACTCTATGATGATCGACCCAGGGGATACTGTACAACTCATTCAGCACTGCCTGATGCAAACACGACGTGTCCTCAGTCAGGTTCCAATGGATGTTGTGTCCAATCGAAGGCATATCGACAGTGAGCATTGCGATGTTTTTCTTCGCCAAATGATCGCGGAACAAACTCCACAAATCTGTTTGTAGGCTATCTAAGCCAGCACTGACCATCACTACAGGCTGAGGCTTTTCCGTACTGGTCAGATGGAGATGAGCAACGATACTCTTCTTCTGATATGGCACTTCAATCCGCTTAACGATAAAGCCGGTCTTTTTAGTGGCTTCAGTATAAGCGCTACTTGCCAGTACCTGCGCTTGAGTCGCAAGGCGGTCATTTTTCAAATGTGGGTAGCCAGCGATACTAAAACAGAGCGATGCATTAAATAGCTCATCCGCCGCCATTTCACCCTTTAGCTCGGCCGAACGCTTCTGGTGTAGCATCCCCAATTTCGTCCACTCGTATGTCCAGTTACCACTGTGATATCCCATCACAGTGTCGAGCCACTCATCATGAGTACGAGAATGTTTTGAAGCCGCAATTTTAGCGAGGACAGATTCTATTTCGATAGGATCTAATCCCTGCCACGCCCACTGCATTCTGCGCAAGTTTCGGTACCACTTGTAACCATCTTCCAACTGTTTTTCTTCAAGAAACTGCTCGCTTGTTGGCATGTATTGGGTCAACGCAGAAGTCTCTTTCGCTTGCTTATGGTTAGCGAATAAGGTTTCTGAGAGGTTCTTACTGACTTCCTCGGACATTAGTACAACCTAATTAAAATCATTTTCTAAATAGTAATAAAAAAAATGACCCAATAAAGGGTCATCCATCAATTATTTGCCGAGATATCAATCTAGCGACTACTTTTGCTTACGGTTGATTGGCTCTACGTACTGAATTGACATATCCCAAGGTTGCTCAATCCATGTGTCTTGAGCAATATCGACAACGTAGTCATCCAGCAGTTCAACACCCGCTGGTTTAGCACATACTGCGATCAGTTTGGCTTTTGGGTACATTTCACGCAGTTTACGCGCCGTGTCACCGCTATCGACAAGATCTTCAACAATAAGGAAGCCTTCACCATCGCCTTGAGGTGCTTTAACAACCGTCATATCACGCTGGTGATCATGGTCGTAGCTAGAAATACAGATAGTATCAACATGACGAATACCCAGCTCACGAGCTAGGATTGCACCAGGAACAAGACCACCACGGCTCACAGCCCAAATTCCTTTCCACTGCTCTGCTGGCATCTGTTTTTCAGCAAGTTCGCGACAGAACGTGTGCATTTGGTCCCAAGTGATGATGAATTTTTTACTCATTGTAATAACCTAATAATTTTTAAAATCTGCATCCCAGCAACACGTCAAGAATCTCAGGACGATTGCACCAGACATATCTGGGGAAAAGCTACGCAAACGATTATTTTAACGGATGCGACATACAATACCAATGGGGAATTTGTCTCTACTACAAAAATAATCGCCATAACAGAGCAACTGTTATGGCGAAAAATAGCGTATTTGAGGTTAACTAGCGAACTAAATCACTGAGTTAGCGCTTAAGCTACTAGGTATTTAATAATGAATACCGCAGCAAGAACCCAAACACTCATAGAAACATCACGACCTTTGCCACTTAGCAGTTTGATCGCTGCGTAAGAGATAAAGCCAAGAGCAATACCTTCAGCAATGGAATAAGTCAGTGGCATAAGAAGACAGGTCACAACAACCGGAGCCGCTTCTGTGAGGTCACGCCAGTCAACGCTTACTAAACCTGACATCATTAGAATCGCAACGTAGAACAGAGCTCCAGCCGTTGCGTAGGCAGGGATCATACCAGCCAATGGTGAGAAGAATAACGCCAGTAGGAACAACACACCAACAACCACAGCAGTAAGACCTGTACGGCCACCGGCCGCCACACCTGCTGTTGATTCAACGTACGAAGTCGTGCTTGAAGTACCGATCATTGCACCAACAGACGTAGCCGTTGAGTCAGCCAAAAGCGCTTTACTCAAACGTGGAAGCTTGCCATCTTCTTTAATAAGGTTTGCTTTGCTTGCAACACCAACGAGTGTTCCCGCCGTATCGAATAGGTCAACGAAAAGGAACGCGAATACAACTGAAATCATGCCTACTTCAAAAACATCAACGATATTCATCTGCATAAATGTTGGTGCAACACTTGGTGGCATAGACATGAAGCCGCCCCACTGAACATCACCCACGATTAGACCCAATGCAGTGATAATAAGAATCGCGATCATAACCGCGCCGCGCACACCGCGGTACACCAAACCAATGGTCAGGAAAAAGCCCAGAGCAGCAAGCGCTGGTTGTAAACCTGTAATATGTCCTAGACCCACAAGTGTTGCTGGGTTATCAACAACGATACCTGAATTTTGTAGACCGATGAAAGCCAAGAAGAGACCGATACCCGCAGAGATACCAGTACGCAGTGACATTGGGATTGAGTTGATAATCCATTCACGGATCTTAAATACGCTCAACGCCATGAAAATCAGACCCGATACAAATACCGCGCCTAAAGCAACTTGCCACGAATGGCCCATGCCTAACACTACGCCGTAGGTAAAGAAGGCATTCAAACCCATGCCCGGAGCCAGTGCGATTGGGTAGTTAGCGACAAAGCCCATGATGAAACAGCCGATCGCAGCTGCAAGACAGGTTGCTACGAACACAGCACCTTTGTCCATACCTGCATCTGCAAGCATTGCTGGGTTGACAAAAATGATGTAAGCCATCGTCAGGAAAGTAGTAATACCAGCGATGATCTCAGTTTTAACGTTGGTGCCGTTTTCACTGAGCTTGAACAGTTTTTCGAACATGATCGAATCCTAAAAGGGTAAAAAGTAAACGGTTGCGTAATCGATTGGCTCGAATTATAAAGTCATCAAATAGTAAATTCCAGATAGAATTATGACTCTAATCAATATTTCTAACTGTAAAACGACATTTCAAACAAACAACAATGAGAGGCAAGCGTGTTTTCTTGTTTTATTTCAGTCAATAAACATCATTGAGTAGAGAGTTTTCAAAAGACACTTTTTTACTCTAACGGAAAACTCTTCTTAGGAAACTCGCGCGAAGAAGCAAACAAATATGTGCCTAAATGCGTAATAACTAGGTAGATAGGTCGATACACCTAAATCAAGAAATATATCGAGTAGAGGAAAAGGATAGATAAAAAAAACGCCACTCAGATTGAGTGGCGGTTGAATCATGTCAGCTATATAGGAGCCGTAAAGAATTCCAATAATAGGGGTGAACAAACTGTTCGAGAGTGACAAGCTTAGGGTTAGTAACCGAAGCTTGTTGGGTAAGTAAAGCTGCCTGTGTAAACAGAGCTATTTAGCCAGAACGCTGCACTTGGTAAACCTTTCATAACTATCACCTTCTAAATCAATTAAAACAGATTACAAATATTGATTTCTCGGTTCCTTGGAGGCGACAAATCGGACTCATCCTTTGAGCATTTCTTTCTTCGCTTGGGAAGTTGGTTACAAATATACCTCAAAGAAATTTAATTACAAGCATTAAAGTGATTAAAGTCACAAAAAATTTAAAACTTGATGAGGATCATTATAATTCCGTAATTAAATTACAGAATTATCAGCTTGTTGTTTTATTTTCCTACATTTCATACGAATCTAGCCACATAGCGTGGTCGAGACAATTCCGTATTCTGTGATAGCCACAAGATAATTCAGCTGCGGTTTCACTACACCCGCGACTCTGGGAGTGATATTCTGTGCCTCTACTTAATAGGCCAGATGCAGATTAATTCTCTACATTATTAAGATTACAAATCATATGATCTGGCATTATTCTTAAAAAGGAGTCATCCGTGTCTGAATTCCATTCTGAAATCAGCAACTTATCACCTGCTCCACTTTGGCAGTTTTTCGATAAGATCTGTTCTATTCCTCACCCTTCAAAGCATGAAGAAGCCCTTGCCCAGTACATTGTTAACTGGGCAACAGAGCAAGGCCTAGATGTTCGTCGTGATCCAACAGGTAACGTGTTCATTAAAAAGCCCGCGACACCAGGTATGGAAAACAAGAAAGGTGTAGTTCTCCAAGCACACATCGATATGGTGCCGCAGAAGAACGAAGACACAGATCATGATTTCGCAAAAGATGCTATCCAACCTTATATAGATGGGGAATGGGTTACCGCAAAAGGCACGACGCTAGGTGCTGACAACGGCATTGGTATGGCTTCTTGTTTAGCTGTGCTTGCTTCAACAGAGATCAAACATGGTCCAATCGAAGTTCTGCTTACTATTGATGAAGAAGCAGGAATGACTGGCGCATTTGGTTTGGAAGCGGGTTGGTTGGAAGGCGATATTCTTCTAAACACAGACTCTGAACAAGAAGGTGAAGTCTACATGGGTTGTGCGGGCGGCATCGATGGTGAAATGACGTTCAATATTACTCGTGAAGCGATTCCTGCTGGTCTTGTTACTCGCCAACTGATCCTCAAAGGACTTAAAGGCGGTCACTCTGGTTGTGATATCCACACAGGTCGCGGGAACGCCAACAAATTACTTGCTCGATTCTTAGCGGGTCATGCTCAAGAGTTAGATCTTCGCCTCATTGAGTTCCGTGGTGGTAGCTTACGTAATGCGATCCCTCGTGAAGCATTTGTTACCGTCGCAATTCCAACTGAAAACGAAGCTAAACTGGCTGAACTTTTTGACTTCTATACCAACTTGATAAAAACCGAACTGGGTAAAGTTGAAACTGACATTGTCTCATTTAATCAAGCAATCGAAACTCAGTCAGAAGTGCTTTCCATTGCTGACCAGCAACGTTTTATTGCGGCATTGAACGCTTGCCCGAATGGCGTCATTCGTATGAGTGATGAGATAGAAGGCGTTGTTGAAACGTCGCTAAACGTTGGCGTTGTAACGACAGAACAAGATCACATCAACGTACTATGCCTAGTACGATCGCTGATCGATTCTGGTCGCCAACAAGTTGAAGGTATGTTGACTTCTGTTGCAGACCTCGCCGGTGCAAATATCGAGTTTTCTGGTGCATATCCAGGTTGGAAACCAGATGCTGATTCAGAGATCATGGCTATCTTCCGCGATATGTATGAAGGTATCTACGGACACAAGCCAAACATCATGGTCATTCACGCAGGTCTTGAGTGTGGTTTATTCAAAGAACCTTACCCTAATATGGATATGGTTTCTTTTGGCCCAACCATTAAGTTCCCACACTCTCCAGATGAGAAGGTTAAGATCGATACAGTCGCTCTATTCTGGGACCAAATGGTGGCATTGTTAGAAGCAATTCCGAATAAATAGTATTCACTAATCCATTAGTAAAAGTAATTCAAAAAGCCAGCTCACATTAGCTGGCTTTTTTTGTTTTATATACTACCGTTTAATAAGTATAATTTGTTGTGACGGCAATTTTAATTCGTTAGTCACACCATGGCATGGTTGCTACAGTCGCCGTCCTTGAAGCGCCTTAGGGTAAATTCTCATACCCTCTTCAAGCCATATAATCGGTAGTCAACCGCGTTATGTCGGGGATGCTCACTTCATTAGAGTGTCTTAAATTCTCTCTAAATATATTGTTACTGCGATGAAAGAAAAACTATTAGTAGGTTGGCGAGAAACCCTCAGCCTGCCGGGTTTAGGTATTGAAGAAATTAATGCAAAAATTGATACCGGAGCCAGGACCTCATGCTTACACGCATTCAAAGTAGAGAGCTTTAAAAAGGACGAAGCTCTTTGGGTTAGATTCTGGATCCACCCAATGCAACATAACACGGACTTCGAAACTGTATGTGAAGCGAAAGTTATTGATGAACGTATAGTTCGTGATTCGGGCGGACATGAAGAGTCTCGCTATGTTATCGAGTCAGAAATAAAACTTGGCGGAAAAAGTTGGCCAATAGAAATTACTTTAACTAATCGCGAAAATATGGCTTTTCGCATGTTATTAGGTCGAACAGCAATGCATAATCGTATCATCGTCGACCCTGTAGAATCGTTTTTAGTCCCTTTCGAGGAAAACAAATAATGAAAATTGGTATTCTGTCTCGCAACTCGACTCTTTACTCAACGAAGCGTCTAATTGAAGCGGCAAAAATCCGTGGTCACGAAGTAAAAGTGATTGATGCGCTGCGTTGTTATATGAATATCAACTCAGACAAACCAGAGATTCACTTTAAGGGTGAAGAGCTATCTGGCTTTGATGCTATTATTCCTCGAATTGGTGCTTCAGTTACATTTTATGGCACTGCGGTATTACGTCAGTTTGAGATGATGGGCGTATATCCAGTTAACGAATCGGTCGCAATCACTCGCTCGCGTGACAAATTGCGTTCGATGCAGCTACTATCACGTAGAGGCATTGGTATGCCTATTACTGGCTTTGCAAGCAAACCTGACGATGTAAAAGACCTTTTAGACATGGTTGGTGGTGCTCCAGTAGTGATAAAGCTACTTGAAGGTACTCAAGGTATTGGTGTTGTTTTAGCTGAAACTCGTAAAGCGGCGGAAAGTGTTATTGAAGCCTTTATGGGTCTTAAAGCAAACATCATGGTGCAAGAGTACATTAAAGAAGCCGGCGGTGCTGACATTCGCTGTTTCGTCATTGGCGATAAAGTGATTGCGTCTATGAAACGTCAAGGTGCAGAGGGTGAGTTCCGCTCCAACCTACATCGTGGTGGTAGCGCATCATTAGTAAAAATCACCCCAACTGAACGCCGTACAGCAGTTGCAGCCGCTAAAATTATGGGTCTAAATGTGGCCGGTGTGGATCTATTAAGATCAGATCGCGGTCCATTAGTCATGGAAGTAAACTCATCTCCAGGTCTTGAAGGTATTGAGACCGCAACTGGTAAAGACATTGCTGGAATGATTGTCGAATTCATAGAGAAAAATGCGGCAAGTAAAAGGACTAAAACTCGTGGCAAAGGCTAAAATAAATAGCGTTTTTGAATTTCTCGGTGAGTCTATCTCACCGGGAGAACGTAAGGTCATAGAGTTAGATGCAGCAAGACTTTATACCCACTCGCCACTATCAATTCCGGTTGAGGTCATCAACGGCAAGCTAGCAGGACCAGTACTGATGGTTAATGCGGCGATCCACGGTGATGAACTCAACGGCGTTGAAATCGTAAGACAACTGATTAACACCATTGATGTTAACAAGCTAAAAGGAACACTCATTGCTGTGCCTATAGTTAACGTTTTTGGTTTTATTCACAAATCACGTTATTTACCTGATAGACGAGATTTAAATCGCTGCTTCCCTGGTAGTGAAAAAGGTTCACTCGCATCACGTATGGCCTACACATTTTTCTCTCAGGTAGCCAAACGTTGTGACTACATACTCGACCTCCACACCGGTGCCATTCATCGAACCAACTTACCTCAACTGCGTGCCGACTTGAGCAATCCTGAAACGCTTCGCATTGCTCAGGCATTTGCCACTCCAGTGATCATTGATGCTCCTCTACGAGATGGCTCTTTACGCAGTGAGGCTGAACGTCTGGGTATCCCTGTTCTTACCTATGAAGCAGGCGAAGCATTACGCTTCGAGCCAATCTGTATCAGTGCTGGATTTATTGGAGTTCAGCGAGTAATGCAGGCTATCGGTATGCTACGCTCAACTCGCAAAAAGCTGCCAACACACGTTATTGCCAAGTCAACCAGTTGGCTGCGTGCGGAAAGTGACGGCATTCTTCGCACTGTGGTGACTCTGGGCGAGAAAGTCGAAAAAGGGCAAGTATTGGCATACATCAGTGCTCCACTAGGACACAGTGAAATCGAACTCATCGCCCGTAAAGGCGGTATTGTTATCGGTCAACAAACACTGCCGCTGGTCAATGAAGGTGATGCCATATTCAACCTAGCCTACTTTGAACAAGATGACGAAGAAGTGGAACAAGTGGTAGAGGAATTCATTGAGAAAGTGAATGATCTGGATGTTGACCCTCTAACAACGGGTCAAATCTCCACGTCATAATTGACTAAGTATCTCAGTCTGTCTACTAGGACTGAGATACTTGTTAGCATCGCCCCACTATCTTGGTCCAACATCAAATGGACCTTTACAGGTTTCCAACCAAATTTTTAGCCAAATCATTATTATGTTTTTCCATAATGACGTTGTTAGGCGAAACCGCTGCTGAAGCGAGTTTTAAATACGCTAACACTGACACTTGCGATACCAGAAAATAGCGCAATGAATAATAGTAAAAACCTACCCATAATTAGTCCTTAAAATTACTCCAGCCTAAGATCGAAAATAATGATGCGTTTTCGAAATTAGTAGTTAGCACATTCATATGATTTTAATATAGCCTTCAAACAAATTGCTTTAGTAAGCATTATTATTAGTGACATTGACTCATAACCAAGCTAATAACCTAATTAGAGTAATCAACTACATACTGAGTTTCAGCCATACCTAGTCCTGTAAGCTTGATTTAGTTCCATCGATTTAAGCAACAAAGCCATTTTCACTCTCTATCCAAGTGAACATTTGTAATATCCCTCTTAGGAATGGGAAATTACCTTACACAACCCAGCCAATTATCTTATTAAAAAAGAGAATAAACACAATTCAAACCAAGAAACAATCCTATAGGGATTAAGTTTATTATCAAAAACAACAATTTATTAATTGATCCCTATTCATATTAGGAAATAAAAACAACATCAATCTAAAAAAGCACTAATTAATAAATTAAATAATGACTAAAATAAACAACCATCAATTAAGCAAATAATAATTGTAAAATTGGCATTATAACCAATAACCATCCTCTTCATCAGCTTACGAAATAACAATTAAGATCAAAGGACAATTATGGACATAATAAAACTACGCAACCACAGGCCAAATTGTAGAACACAAACTCATCTGGTCGCCACAGCAAATCACATATGACACAGCAATTTGCACGCGTCTTAATTAGTCATTGGTATTTGGAGTCGGCAAGTAATTTTCATATGACTTAGCTACCCACTACAAGAGAAAAATAATGAAGCAGTTCATCCTACTATTATTTATTAGTGTTTGTTCTAGCTGGGTACACGCCAGCGAAGTAACGATACAAAATAGGCAAGACATCATGCTTACAGGCATGATCGATCAAGAAATTGCCACCAACTTTGATTCATCTTCAACCTTTCGATCTATCTATTGGCAGACACGTTCCGGCACTATCGTATCGAGTAAGCCTTACTATATCGCTAACAATTCACACTTATCTTCAGTCAGATTTTGTGTGCGTAAAGGCTACCGAGCCCCTGAGTGTTCCGACTATTACAGAACTGCTAGTCCGGCAGGTAGAAACATTCAGGCTAACTCAGGGAATGTTACCGACACCATCAACGGTGGAGAGGACCTAAACGTAGGCGATACATTCTGGGCAACAAGTGAGTTTACTATTTTACAAGGCCAGTTTTCGTTCCTGTACCATCAAGTTGAAGACCAAGACGGTAACGTTTTAAGGGCCAAATTCTCTAATAGTGTAGTGAGCACCCTAAATGGTATCTCTCTGCCCACAGGTACAGATTCTGTGCGCTCTTGCTCGATAGGCGGTTTTGCCCATGGCTTCCCAATATATGTCTCAAACTGCTCTCGGTCCGTAGCGGTTATATACGGGCCAACTCAGCCTGTTTATGAGACGTATCGCCACATGTACTACACACAATGGGGGCCATTCTACAACCGTCAGCAAGGAAGGAATGCATGTTCCAATTCAACCTACGCAGGTTACTCCGACTGGCGACTCATCAGATCGAATGAACGCCCGATGACAAGACCACTAAGACGTGCAAGAGAAGCGCCATATAATCTCTACTACACCGGTTACTCCGAGGTAGGATTTGGCATGGCTGATGATGTGTTTTTTAAATGGAAATACTGGTGGCCAGGAAAAATGATGGAACTCCGCTTTGCTTGGTTTTGGCAATGGTTCCCAATCACCTATCAGACCGCCGTTTGTATCAGATCGAAGTAACGGTGGCGTGACTCACTAACGTAGCCCGCATTACGCGGGCTACGTTAACAAATTGAGCTTTGCTTTAACCAAATGATGCCCATATCACGGTGGAGACCAGTACTGGACAAACGAACTTGACATAAATTGGCCATATTTTACCAAACCAGCTTTGAGTGAACTCAGGATACCCTTGTTCTAGCTCTTTAACTTTGCTATTTCGGCTCCACACCCAGCCACCAAACAGACAGAACAACAGCGCTGCGGCAGGTTGCAAGTATTGAGTCGCCACCGTTGCTACCGCCCCAAACATAGCGCCAAAATTGTAAACAATAACAATACTGAACAGAGCGATAAGCCCAGCTAAAACCCAGCTTGTTGTCTTGCGTTTGGTGTTGAAGCGCTCACTCACTAACGCCACCGGACATTCCAACATAGAAATTGAAGATGTTAACGCAGCAATCGTCAGCAATAGGAAAAACACAATTGAAAACAGCTGGCCAAGCAGACCTAAGCTATCAAACATCAAAGGTAGAACCGTGAATACTAAGGTATCAGAACTGAGCATAGAACCATCTTCAGCATAAATCTGCACACCTTTTTGCATTGCGACAAACATCGCAGGCATCACGACCAGTCCGGCAATAAACGCCACGGCTGTATCAACTAAGGTGACATTCATCGCCATCTTTGGCAGGTTTTCTTTCTTGCTGAGGTAAGAACCATAAATCAGCATTGAACAGCCACCAATAGTCAGTGAAAAGAACCCTTGCCCCATTGCCGCTAGAATCAACTTACGGTCCATCACCTTCTCAAAATCTGGGATCAGGTAATGCTTTAAACCTTCCATCGCACCATTTTGCGTCATGATATAGATAAACAGCAGACCAAATAAAATGAACAGAGCCGGCATCAAGCGTGTCGACCACTTTTCAATCCCCTGCTTCACTCCACCTTGAACGATTAATACGGTTAGAACATAGAATGCAATCGTACCGAACAAATTACGCTCTACGCTAAATCCCTTAAACCAAGCGGTTGCCTGCTCAAACCCCAGAACGTCGGTTATTGCTCCCAGTAAAAAGCAAATTAGCCAACCGCCTACAATGCTATAGAATGCCAATACCGCACTTGGCACACTCAATCCAATCCAACCTACCGTTGCCCCTACTTTTTTACCTAAAGGGTTGCTAGTAAGTGAGCGCATACTATCTACCGGATTTGCCTGACCATATCGACCGATTGCCATTTCAACGACCAACATGGGAAATGCAACCACTAGAATCATCACTAGGTAAACTAGCAGAAATGCACCACCACCATTGCTCGCGGCTTGCGTAGGGAAGCCCCAAATGTTGCCAAGACCTACCGCTGCGCCTGCCGCAGCAAGAATGAAACCGAGACGAGAACCAAAATGCTCACGTGTTTGTGTGTTATTTGTTTGAGCCATACAACCTATTCGCACCAATGAACTAGCTAACTAGTACACAAGTATAAAACACTAGCCAAAACTAAACAATCAACACACACGGGCAGTTCTCAGCGCATTTACAACAAATCAGCCTCAAATGAGCAAAAATCAAACAACAATTCACTATTCCAGTGCTCAAGACATAAAAAAGCGCCATACAGGCGCTCTTTATTCAATACAATCGAAAAAGTAAATCGGATTAGATGGTGAAGATTTGGTAATCCTTCAATTGCGGGATCTTATCGTGAAGTTGCTGCTCTTGTTCAGCCATTTGATCAAGAGAATCACAAAAGTCTTCACTTTGTTGCTCAACTTCAGCCGCATGCTCGGCAAGACGTTTAGCAACTCGTTCTTTAAGTTCCGCCATTGAGTTGGCCATTTCAGTTAAGTTCAGCCCTCCCTCTGCCTTCATTTTCGCTGACATTGCATCAAAGGCACTCGTAATGAACTCTTCATTAAACAGTGCTTTGGCTTTTTCTAAATCTTCAGCCCATGTTTCATTTAGCGATCCAAAGCTTTCAGCAGGTAAAACCAAATCACCATTCTTGTAGTATCGAGCTTCAATATCGGCATAAAACTGCTTCATAGCCTCTTTGACGCTATCAAACGCCTCTGGCACGTCAAAGCTCTCTGCCACATCATCAACAATATCATTCGCAAGTGCTAAGCCATCTTGGGCGATTTGCTTCGCTCTAGGCAAATAGTCATTAATATTCTCTCGATATTGGGCAATAGCTTGTTTCTGGCTATCATCCAACTCAATTTTTTCACCATGAATCGTTAGGCCATTGTCTGCATCGACAACTGCGGTTTCACCACCAACTTGGTGAATTTCAATTCTCTCACCATTCAAGTGAATTTCGTTTTGTAAGTCAACTTTACACTGTGCAGCATAAACTTGGCTGGAAAGTAATAAAGGTAATGTCAGTAATACTTTTTTCATTGTTACCTCTCGAGCAGTTATTGATGCCTACCATAGCAGAAATCGTTTGATGTTTGTCAGCTTATGGTTTCAATCTCGTAACAATGTTCTACACCGGCAACCTTGTAAGTCACTTCCTCTCCAACTTTCTTGGACTTGAGAGCCTGACCTAATGGCGAATCAAACGTTACTAATGTGACGCTCTCATCGTCGATTGACACTTTTAAACCACCCGCACATGGTGAGATAAAAAAGCGTTTGATCTGATCGTCATCGTCCAGTAATGAAATCACACATCCAAGTACCACTTTTTCGGGCTCGATAGGCAAAACAAGTTCTTTCATCACGCGAATTTCTTGTTCACATTCCTGTAAGCGCATTGCCTGACCATGGGCAAGATAAGATGCTTCAAGGGCTAAAGTGTCATACGTATGCTCAGGAACCGTTTCTTCGTCCGTCGCCGATTCAATTGCCCTTTGAACTGAGCTTTGCGCGATTTGCCATTTTTGTTCTAGCAAATCCAGAATAATGCGTTTTAGTTCCAACTTATTCATACTAAAACCATGTTCCAATCATTTTAATGCCCTTAGAATAGAGCTCATTGCCCTTTAAAGATACTGGAATCAAGTATTATGTTTAGCCCCAACCAAGAATTCGATCTTCAGCAGACACTCCATCACACCTTTGGTTTCGAATCACTTCGTACAGGGCAGCAAGCGATTATCGAAAAAGTGATGCAAGGGCAATCATGTGCAGCAATTTTCCCTACCGGTTCAGGTAAATCTCTCTGTTATCAACTTCCCGCTGTCGTCTTGCCTCATCTGACCTTGGTGGTTTCTCCTCTGCTGGCATTGATGAAGGATCAGCTCGCCTTCCTAAGCAGCAAACAAATTCCCGCGGCATCCATTGACTCTAGCCAAACCCGTGAAGAGTCCTTACAGATCATGAATCAGGTAAAACAAGGACATACCAAGGTTTTGATGATATCTGTCGAAAGGCTGAAGAATGAACGCTTTAGGCAGTTTATTTCCCAAGTACCTATATCTTTGCTGGTCGTCGATGAGGCTCACTGTATCTCTGAGTGGGGCCACAATTTCCGCCCGGACTACCTCAAACTGCCGCACTACCTGAAAGAATTGAATATACCTCAAGTCCTATTGCTTACCGCGACAGCCACACAAACGGTTATCGAAGATATGCAGAGCAAGTTCTCCATTGAACCTGATGATGTTGTTGTCACTGGCTTTTATCGTCCTAATCTCGATATTTCTGTCTCACCATGCCTGGACGAAAACAAGCCTGAAGCGTTACTGAGTTTAATTAAATCAAACTACAAACTGCCCACCATTGTCTATGTGACCCTGCAAAATACCGCCGAGCAGGTTGCCCGCCTACTGGCTGATAATAACCTTAACGTCAGTGCCTATCATGCAGGTATGGGCAATGAAACGCGTGAGCAGATTCAAAATCAATTTATGCAGGGGCAGCTAGATTGTATTGTCGCAACCATCGCTTTTGGAATGGGAGTGGACAAATCTGATATTCGCCGAGTCATTCACTTCGATCTGCCTAAATCCATCGAAAACTATGCGCAAGAAATAGGTCGAGCAGGACGAGACGGGCATCCGTCCCAATGCGTATTACTCGCGAACCAAAATAGTATCAGCACCTTAGAGAACTTTATTTTTGGCGACACGCCTGAGACAAGCGAAATAGAGTTTGTCCTCAAACAAGCGATTGACTCATCTCCTCAATGGGAAGTCGTGCTCAGCAGACTCTCGACAGAAAGCAATATTCGTCAGCTTCCTTTGAAAACGTTATTAGTGTACATGGAGATGGAAGGTGTCATCGAGTCACAATACAGCTATTTCGCAGACTATCGTTTTAAGTTTCTCACCGATAAACAAAACATTGTCAATCATTTTGATCCACAACGTCGTGAGTTTATTACCGCGCTATTTAACTGTTCACCCCAAGCTCGCACTTGGTGTCAGGTCGATTTTGAGACCTTATGGCAAGAGTTCCAAGGCGATCGTTCAAGAGCCATAGCCGCACTCAACTATTTCAACGAGAAAGGCTGGATAGAGCTAGAAAGTAAACTGATGACTGAGGTCTATCGAGTTTCGTCAAAAGCCAACACTACCGCTGAGCTCGCTGAAAAACTATCCTCTCTGTTTAAAAATAAAGAAACCAATGATGTGAATCGTATTCGCGAACTGCTGGATTTCTTTGAATCAAGTCAATGCCTTAGTGCAAGGTTGGCCAAGTATTTTGGCGATAAACACGCACCTTCCAATTGTAACCACTGTAGTGTCTGTCGTGGCGAAGTCGCACTCTTACCCAAGTTAGTACAACGCGAGACGGATCAACAACAAGTTCGTGAATGGTTGGTTCAATTGGAAACCAAAGCTCGTGCGCCTTTGTCGCTCAATCTAAGAACGAAATTTCTTTGTGGGATCACTACACCTGTATTTACCAAGATCAAAGCACGCTCTTTAGCTGGGTTTGGTCAACTTGAAGCCATCCCCTTCAGTGAGGTTAGGCTGTGGGTAGAAAGCCTAGATTAAAAAAAACTCAGTTGTTTACTCTGTTCCTCGGGTTTAAGCATCACGCTTAGACCCAGTAATCGGATTTCTCGGTCTTGTTGACGTTTAAGAATGTCATGCAGTAGCTGTTTAAAATATTCCAACTCCAACTGCGAGTGAATATGTTCTATCGTCGTTAATTGAAAATCAGCAAATTTAACTTTAATCCCCTGCTTGATGATCGCCTTGTCTGGCGATGCTCTTTCTAGCCTTTGTTCTAATTCAGGAAATAACTTGTCTTCTATGACACGCCAACATTCATCATATGAAAAAATATTTTCGGCAAATGTACGCTCGACCCCAACCGATTTTCTTTCCCTTTCAACCACGACTTCACGATCATCAACACCATGGCTCTTGTTCCACAACGAGGCTCCAAGCCGGCCGAACTTGAGTAGTAAATCGCGATAGTCACTGTTTTTGACGTCTTGCCCTACATACAACCCAGCTTGATGGAGTTTTTCCAGACTCACTTTGCCAACCCCCGGAATTTTCTCTAACGGCAAATTGTCTATCTCACTTTGAACTCTATCCGGAGGAATCACATACTGACCATTGGGCTTATTCATATCGGAAGCAATCTTGGCGAGAAACTTTACTGGCGCGATACCCGCAGATGCCGTTAGCTGTAGCTCATTCCAAATATCGCTACGAATAGCATCAGCAATCAGGGTTGCCGAGCCTTTATGTAAAGGGCAATCCGTCACATCGAGGTACGCTTCATCAAGAGACAGGGG
>NZ_JBNJOH010000017.1:0-76913 GCF_050113735.1 Vibrio sp. TRT 2004
CTCGAATCGAGCAAGATCTTGCCCAGATCGAGCAAAAAGTTGCCCGGAAGCAAGAAATGCACCGAGGAGACTGTGAACCATCACAAATGATGAAAAATCAGAAAATACCCCACTGCTACAAAGGGGTCGTTCGCAACAGTATGGTTCGCTATCCAGTACGTTGCGAACACGTTAAGTGATAGGAGCTGGCCCAAATGGGCGTTTTTTTGCTTTTGTTCTTACTGGGGAGGGAAACAGACTCCAGTACCACCCAAACCACAGTAGCCGTTGGGATTTTTAGCCAGATATTGCTGGTGGTAGTTCTCTGCGTAATAGTACTTACCCGCGGGCAGAATCTCAGTGGTGATCGATTGCACATCGTCACCCAGTAGAGCTTGGTAAGCCTGTTTGGAAGCACTGGCGGTTTGATACTGTTCGTCACTATATACATAAATAGCAGATCGGTATTGAGTGCCGAGGTCATTACCTTGACGCCTACCTTGAGTAGGATTGTGTTTTTCCCAAAAAGCATGCAACAGTTGTTCAAAAGAGATCACTTGAGTATCAAAGACAACACGAACGACTTCAGTATGTCCTGTCTGACCACTACATACTTCTTGATAAGTTGGATTCGGTGTGAAACCACCAGAATAGCCGACCGATGTGCTGACCACGCCATCGAGTTGCCAAAAAAGTCGTTCAGCTCCCCAAAAACAGCCCATACCAAATAGAACTTGTTCGCAACCTTGTGGAGGTTCAGCGGTCAAACTGGATTGATTGACGAAATGACTATCGTCGATGGTGAGTGGTGTGTTTCTGCCTGGCAGCGCTTCTTGCGCGGTAATCATAGTTTGTTTGTTGAGCATCGTGAGTTTCCTTGCTGTGTATTATGAGATAGACCGCCTAGTTGACTGTTTTCATACAGACTTATTTTTTTTCAGGCGTTATTATTGCCTAACGTTATGGAGATAGATAATTAAGCATGATCATCAAACCTTTACCAGTCCTAATCACCCTAGCTTCACTCACTTTTCCAGTATGGGCAAATCAAGTTGATCTCAAGATCAATGGTGTCGATGGTGTACTATTGGACAATGTAGAAGCTTATCTATCTTCGATTCCTGAACAAGACTATGAAGTCAGCCTTAGGTTTAAAGCACGTTTAGAGCGCAACTTCACTGAATCACTAAATGCACTGGGTTACTACCATCCTAGTTACGATTTTAAAGTCTCTGATGATCAAAAACTGGTGACCGTTAATATTGATCCTGGCCCAGTAACGACCATAGCGCAGTTGGATATCCAGATAGCAGGTGAAGCAGAGAATGATCCTGAGTTCCAAGCCTTGATTGAGAAAAGTGGTTTGCAGCAGGGGAGTGCTCTACAACACAATCATTATGACTCACTCAAAAGTTCGATTCGTAACCTTGCTTTGCAGAGAGGATATTTCGAAGGCGAGTTTACGCAGAGTCGTCTTGAAGTTGCCCCTAGCCTAAATCAGGCGTTTATCCGACTCGAGTTTAATAGTGGTATTCGCTACCATTTTGGCGCGAATAGCATTACTGGAAGCCAAATCGAAGATGATCGCGTTGAGTCAATTTCACCGTACAAGCAGGGAGAACCTTACTTGGTGGCTAAGGTGGGCGAGTACAATCAAAACCTGTCCAATACCGACTGGTTTTCGTCAGTATTTGTGGAACCAGACTTGACTCAATTAGGCGAGGCAAGAGAACTGCCAATGAAAGTCTCTCTCGCGCCTCAGGCGAGAAACCAGCTTGAAACGGGTCTTGGCTATTCGACGGATGTGGGTGTCCGTGGATCATTAAAATGGAAGAAACCCTGGGTAAACAGCCGAGGTCATAGCTTTGACAGTAGTTTTTCTCTTTCTGCGCCTGAGCAGACGATCACCGCCGGTTATCGCATTCCGTTAGACGACGTATTGAAAGAGTACTACCGAATTCAATATGGTATGAAAAACCTTGATAGCCGTGACACCAAAAGTCTGGAATCCAATCTTGCTTTGGAGAGACACTGGGTGTTGGATAATGGCTGGCATAGAACGCTCTACATAAGATATCTACTGGAGAACTATGAACAGGGCTTACAAGATGACAATGCGCAGTTCCTTTTACCTGGTATCTCCTTTTCACGTAGTCGAATTCGAGGTGGGGCTATGCCAATGTGGGGTGACCGACAGAGCTTAACCGTTGAGTATGGTGACCCTAGCATGTTGTCAGAGACGCGAGTGACGCGTTTGCTGGGCGCGATGACATGGATTCGTGGTGTAGGTGAAAACCACCGAGGCATTTTCCGTATTGATGGTGGTGCTAACTTTGCTGAAGAGTTTGAGAAACTATCGCCATCTCTACGTTTCTTTGCTGGTGGTGACAACAATTTACGTGGTTATGGCTACGAATCTATCTCGCCAAAAGATACCAGTGGCGCTTTGACAGGTGCTAAGTATTTAGCGACCAGCTCACTGGAGTATCAATACCGAGTTTATGGTAACTGGTGGGGAGCCGTCTTCTATGATGTAGGTGACGCATTTAATGACACGCCGGATCTAAAACGAGGAACGGGGGTTGGTATTCGTTGGGCTTCACCCGTCGGACCAATTAGACTCGATTTTGCCTGGGGCTTAGACGCGGCAAAAGGCGATGAATTCAAGATCCACTTTACCTTAGGACCTGAACTATGACCCATGTTGTAATTAAGTGGTCAAAATGGATATCACTGATTTTTGCCGCATTAATGGTAATGATTTTACTGGCATTGGGTGGATTACTTTTTACCAATACCGGATTGAATCTTGCTCTATGGGGGGCTGAGAAATTTGTTCCTCAGCTAACGGTTTCTTCGACTCAGGGAGCGCTATTCCCTCGCTTTACGTTACATGGCGTCGTATTCAAAGATGACGACTTGCAAGTAGACACAAAGATTACCTCGCTTACTTTGGCCGTAACGCCAACGTGTCTCACTGAACCGAGAGTGTGTATCGATGAGTTAGCCATTAAAGGTCTGAATTTTTCTATGCCGCAGTTGCCTCCTTCAACTCCCGAGACAGAAACTGCGCCAGAAACGGCAACAACAAACATTACGTCACCAGTTCCAATAAAAGTGAGTTGGCTTAAGCTTGAAGATATTAATCTCGATGTGCTTGGAAACCAGATCTCTTGGCGTTTATTTACGTCGAGCGCTTCTTTTCAGGGTAATCGCTTACGCATTAACAAGACCAAGTTTCTCGACCCATTAGTCAAGCTTGCCCCAAGCTCAGATGAAGAAAGTAAGAATCCCCAAGAGTCGCCAGCATCTCCGACGACGGAAGAGGCACAAGCGATCACTCTACCAGAAGTGAAATTGCCGCTTCAGGTTGAACTCGTACGTCTCGATGTTGAAAACTTCAAGCTTGATCAAGAGACGCCGATCATTGTCAACCATCTTGGCCTTGCTGCCAAAGCGAAAGGTTCACAGGTCGTTATCGATACTTTAGAACTCGACATGCCTCAAGTTGAGGCGCAATTAAAAACAGACATTAAACTGAGCGGTGACTATCCGTTGTCGCTTGCACTAGATGCAACCATTAAAGAAGAAATTGCTGCGGGACAAAAGATAGATTTAAAAGTGTCAGGTAGTGTCGCGGATTTAGGATTAGCGGCGAACTTAACGGGTTTGGCTCAAGCTCAGTTATCTGCTCAATTACAGCCGTTAGAACCGAATGTTCCTTTTGATATCTCGTTGCTAAAAGCTAAAGCACAATGGCCGCTGACTGGGAAAGGTGATTACTTTGTTTCTCTCGACGAGTTAAAGGCTAAAGGTTCATTAGATGGATACCAACTCTCTCTTGTCACCGATGTAAAAGGTAAAGATGTTCCTGATGTTGGGGTGTCATTGCAAGGTGAGGGGGATTTGTCTCATGTTAATCTGAGTAAAATCGATGTCGATACACTCGGAGGCTCCGTGTCTGGCGACATAATGGCTGATTGGAGCGCTCCTGTGAACTGGGCCGCTAACTTATCTCTCTCTCATATACAACCTGGACTGCAATGGTCTGAAGCGGAAGGTGATATAAGTGGTGTTATTTCAACAACAGGTGCACTTACTGAACAAGGTGGCTGGACGATTGAAGTACCTAAGCTCGACATTGACGGTATCTTGCGCGATTACCCTCTCAATATCGAAGGAGCGCTGAGCGCTAAAGATAGCAAGGGCAACGGTGAGTTAAGTTTGCGCACTACCGGACTCGTATTGTCACATGGTCCGAATAGCATTAAAGCAAAAGGTGAATTGGATAAAGAATGGCGTCTTGATCTGGCGATAAACTTTCCTGATTTGATCAAAACCGTTCCCGATTTGCAGGGTAAAGCCGTGGGAAATGTCTCATTGCGTGGTGTGTTGAAAGAGCCGAAAGTTGGCCTTGCGTTAAACGTTTCAGCTGTTGATTGGCAAAAGCAAGCTCAAGTAGCAAAGATTGAGCTCAAAGGCAGTGTAACACCACTTCCCACTCCGAGTGGTCAATTAGCGTTGAAAGTCACTCAAGCTAAATATCAAGACTATCGAGTTGATAATGTCAGCATGAATTTTTTGGGCACACAACAGCAGCATCAGTTGCAGCTTGATGTTATTTCGAATATTGCCTCAACCAGTTTTGCGCTCAATGGTGTTCTGGTGGATAAGCCTGATTTTGTATGGAACGGCACCCTAGAGCGTATGAATATCTCTTCACAACAGGGTGAATGGCGTCTAAACCAAGCCACCAAACTGGGCTTTGAGATGGCGACGCAGCAAGTTGCAGTCGCTGCTCATTGTTGGCTTCAGGCGGATTCTAGCTTGTGTCTCGATAAGGATATTAAGGTCGGTCAAAGCGGCGAAGCAGCGTTGAGCCTGACAAGCTTCAACTTCGAACAGATCAAGGCTTTGCTGCCCAAAGAAACGCTCATCAAAGGTGTCGCCAATGCAAATGTGTGGGCTAAATGGGCTCCGGATAGTGCTCCGCAGCTCAAAGCTTCCGTCGATTTAACTCAGGGACAGGTAACGCAACAACTCGAACAGCCAGTTCAGATCGGTTGGGAGAGTGTTAACCTGAATGCTAACTTAGTCGACAATAAGCTCGAAGCAGACTGGATGTTGGACATTAGCAACAATGGTGATATCTCAGGTAACGTTACGATTCCTAACGTTTTAGAGAAAGATAAGCAGTTAGATGGTCGCTTTAAATTGAGCACATTTAACCTAGATTTCTTGGCGCCGATAATTGGTGAGTACAGTAAGTTAGAATCCAATCTAAGTACGGATCTACAGATTAGCGGTCCAGCGTTACATCCCAAGGTGAATGGTCAGTTTGTTGTCGATGATATCTTGCTTCAAGGGGACATCTCACCGGTCGAAGTTGATTCAGGACGTGTAGCTATTAATTTTGCGGGTTATGACGCTTCATTGGCCGCGACCATCCATACCCCAGATGGGAATCTAGAAGTTTCCGGTGACGCGGATTGGAATGATCTGAAAGATTGGAACTCCAACATTCGAGTCTTTGCAGAGGAGCTATTGGTTAACGTTCCGCCAATGGTGAAGATCAAAGTGCAACCGGATATGACCATTTCTGCTTCGCCAAAGGTCGTCCGAGTAGATGGAGACATCGCATTACCTTGGGGACGAATTGTGGTTGAAGAGTTGCCGCCAAGTGCGGTCGGAGTGTCCAAAGATCAGGTTTTACTGAACGATGATCTAGAGCCGATGGAATCGGAAAGTAAAGTCCCATTTGCACTAGAAACCAATATCAATATTAAGATTGGCGATGATTTTAAGTTGTCTGCATTTGGTCTTGAAGGTGGTTTGGTTGGTAAGCTCAATATTGCACAAAAAGACAAAGGACCATTTGTAACGGGTGAAGTTAACATCACTAATGGTTCGTACCGTTCATTTGGTCAGGATCTGATTATCAATGAAGGTAAGATCTTAATGAATGGTCCTGTTGATCAACCGTATGTGCAGATTTCTGCTATTCGAAATCCGGACAACACGCAAGATGATGTGACGGCAGGTGTTAAGGTGACAGGACCAGCCAGCGAGCCGACAGTGACCATCTTCTCTGATCCTGCGATGCCACAGGCAAATGCACTATCCTATTTGCTCAGGGGGCAGGATATTGATGGTGAGGCCGGGGGGAATGCTATGACCACCACTTTGATTGGATTGAGCTTGGCCAAGAGTGGCCGTGTTGTTGGTGAGATCGGACAAGCGTTTGGTGTACAAGATCTCCAACTTGATACAGCAGGCTCTGGCGATGACTCGCAGGTAACGGTGAGCGGCTATATTTTACCTGGGCTACAGGTGAAATATGGCGTCGGTATTTTTGATTCAGTGGGTGAGTTTACTGTGCGATATCGATTAATGCAGGATCTCTACTTAGAAGCAATTTCCGGTGTAGATAGTGCAGTGGATGTACTGTATCAGTTTGAATTCAACTAAGAGCGAAGGAAGGCGATGCAACATCTCGTTTTTGTCTATGGAACCTTACGTCAGGGTGAGAGAAACCATTATCTATTAGAGGACTCTCAATACCTTGGCAAGCATACGACCCCTCCTATTTACAGTTTGTATGATCTTGGCTCGTATCCAGCCGTATCAGATGGACAGAGTGCGATTTTCGGCGAGGTCTATCTAATAGATGAGCACACTCTTGAGCAGTTGGACTCCATCGAAGATGTTCCGGTCATTTATCGACGGAAGCAGATAGAGACAACATTTGGTCTTGCTTGGGTCTATATCTATCAAGATATTAGCCAGTTAGATGTATTAATCGCCTCAGGAGACTGGTGCCAGAAAGTGTAGTAATTTGCTCCAGTCTATATCAAGTAGCGAGGAAACTGCCCACTAAAGGTAAAGGAGGGGAGCATGAGATACATGTTAACACTGGGGTTGTTGTTGCTGGCGGGATGCGCTTCTCAACCGACCCCACTCAGTAGCGTAGAGAGTGATTGGTTCAATTATGGACTCTCTCGCGGAGACAAGGGTTATATACAGCAATCTGAGAAGCAACTTGCCAAGCTAGATAGCGGCAGCTTTTTTAATCAGGCACTTTATGACGCCTACACCAAAGGTTATCAACAAGGGCGTCTTAATTACTGCGGGCAGAATGCTTATATGTTGGGCGTGCGAGGAAGACCTTATCACGGTGTTTGCGATCAGCTCGATCCCTTCTTTAGTCAAGATTATATGTCAGGTCGAAACTCCACTGCGGGGTCGATGTTCTAACCTAGAAAAAGAGCCGACAACTGTCGGCTCTTTTGTGTGCAAAGGTTAGTTTTCTTCGCGATTAAGCTCTAAAAACTCTTCGACCTTTTTCACCATGTTTTTCGACCCGACAAAGAAAGGGACGCGCTGGTGAAGCTCGGTAGGTTTGATGTCCATGATTCGGTTTACACCGTCAGAGGCAACACCGCCCGCTTGTTCAATGATATAAGCCATAGGGTTGCACTCGTACAATAGACGAAGTTTACCGTTTGGGTGGCTTTGCGTACTTGGGTAAAGGTAGATACCGCCCTTGAGTAAGTTACGGTGGAAGTCAGCAACGAGTGAGCCGATATAACGTGAAGTATATGGGCGATGTTCACTTGGGGCGTTTTCCTGACAGTACTTGATGTATTTCTTCACGCCAAGAGGGAAACGAATGTAGTTACCTTCGTTAATCGAGTAGATGCTGCCATCTTGTGGGATCATCATATTCTCGTGAGAAAGGCAGAACGTACCTAGCGATGGATCGTAGGTAAAGCCATTAACCCCGTTACCTGTTGTGTATACCAACATGGTTGAAGAACCATAGATAACATAACCTGCAGCAACTTGTTTGTGGCCTGGTTGAAGGAAATCTTCTTCTGTCGGTGGTGTGCCGATAGGGGACACACGACGGTAGATTGAGAAGATAGTACCAACAGAAACGTTAACGTCGATGTTGGAAGAACCATCTAGTGGGTCCATCAAAACAACGTACTTAGCATTTTTGTTGAGTTCTTTATTAAACGCTACCGCTTCATCTTCTTCTTCACTCGCGACACCGCACACTTGATCTCGAGCTTCAAGAGCGGCTTTAAATTTGTCGTTAGCATAAACATCTAGCTTTTGCTGGTCTTCGCCTTGAACATTCGCAGTGCCAACAGCACCAGTAATATCACCTAGGCCAGCTGCGTTAATTTCTCGGTTAACAATTTTGGCCGCAAGACGAATAGAAGAGAGTAGGGATGATAGATCACCGCTAGCGTGGGGGAAGTCCGCTTGCTTTTCAACAATGAACTCGCCAAGGGTGCGCATTCCAGACATGGTTTTTCCTTTAAAAAGTCGCTCAAAAATATGGGGGATGGACAGTGTCTATCTCTTACGGATCTTGAATCAGTGCCCGTGTTAATTCTAAAAGTAAGATCTTTTTATTGGTAATGAACTAACTGCTTGAGATCTCAATTTATTTGTCGACTCATCTTCGGCTTGCATTGATGACCACGCCAGTTTGTGTGGATGAAGAGTAATCAACTGAATGGGTTAACATCATTATTGGTGATCAAAGTAGTTCGCTTTTCAGTGCTTTGTCGCCATAATGAACAGATAATTTTTGCCTAGGACAAAGTCAGTTATGCACATTCATATCTTGGGAATATGTGGCACCTTCATGGGTGGCGCAGCGATACTCGCTCGTCAGCTTGGACACAAAGTGACAGGTAGTGACGCGAATGTTTATCCACCGATGAGTACGTTGCTGGAATCGCAAGGTATTGAAATCATAGAAGGCTTTGACCCATCTCAGCTTGACCCAGCACCGGATCTGGTTGTTATCGGTAATGCAATGAGTCGAGGTAATCCGTGCGTTGAGTACGTGCTAAACAGCCAAATTCGTTACACTTCTGGACCGCAATGGTTGCAAGAGTTTCTACTCCATGACCGTTGGGTGCTAGCGGTGTCGGGTACACATGGCAAGACAACGACTTCGAGCATGCTTGCTTGGATCTTAGAAGACTGTGGCTATCAGCCAGGATTTCTTGTTGGTGGCGTACTAGGAAACTTCGGTGTTTCAGCACGTTTAGGCGAAAGTGTCTTTTTTGTCGTCGAAGCAGATGAATACGACAGTGCTTTTTTTGACAAGCGTTCTAAGTTTGTACATTACCACCCACGCACTTTAGTGATGAACAATCTTGAGTTCGATCATGCGGATATCTTTGATGATTTAGAAGCGATTAAGCGACAATTCCATCACCTTGTTCGTACCGTTCCTGGAAATGGTCGTATTCTCGCGCCTAAGCAAGATGCTGATCTTGCAGATGTATTAGAACGCGGTTGCTGGAGTGAGACTGAATTTAGCGGTGAAGAGGGCGATTGGCAGGCTGAGAAGCTGATTGTAGATGGTTCTCAGTTTAAGGTGTTCTTCCAAGGCGAAGAAGTGGGTATTGTTCGATGGGACTTGGTTGGTGACCACAACGTCGATAATGCCTTGATGGCGATTGCAGCGGCGCGCCATGTCGGAGTGACACCAGATTTGGCCTGTGAGTCATTGGCTAAATTTATTAATACTAAGCGTCGTCTGGAACTGAAAGGTGAAGTGAACGGTGTGACCGTCTACGACGATTTTGCTCATCATCCTACCGCAATTGAACTTACCCTAGGTGGATTACGTAACAAGGTCGGCAAAGAGAAAATTATTGCGGTATTGGAACCGCGCAGCGCAACGATGAAACGTGGTGTTCATAAGGAAACCTTAGCGGCATCATTGGCAACCGCTGACGAAGTGTTTCTTTACCAGCCTGACAACATTGATTGGTCGGTGGAAGATGTAGCCAATCAGTGCCACCAACCTGCCCAAGTGAGCGCACAGATTGATGAACTTGTGGAGAAGATCGTGACGAGTGCGAAAGCGGGTGATCACATTCTTGTGATGAGCAATGGTGGCTTTGAAGGTATTCACACTAAGCTGGTGGATAAACTGGCTCAATAACGTAGTTTTAAAGAATGAACAAACAACATAAAGCCATCACTTTAGCTTTTACTGGAGCATCCGGTGCGCCTTACGGATTGCGGCTGTTAGAGTGCTTACTTGCTGCGGACTATCAAGTTTATCTGCTGATTTCGTCTGCCGCTCGTGTGGTTCTCGCTACCGAGCATGATCTGAAATTGCCCGCTCACCCTGAAGCCACACAGCAAGCGTTGGTTGACCATTTTAAATGTGCCCGAGAAAAACTGGTTGTCTGCGGCAAGGATGACTGGTTTTCTCCTGTTGCTTCGGGATCTGCGGCACCAAAACAGATGGTAGTGTGTCCTTGCTCAGCCGGTAGTGTAGCCGCGATTGCACATGGGATGTCGGATAATCTAATCGAGCGAGCAGCGGATGTGGTGATGAAGGAGCGTGGACAGCTTCTTTTGGTGGTGAGGGAGACTCCGTTTTCGACTCTTCATTTGGAAAACATGCTCAAATTGTCGCAGATGGGTGTCACGATTATGCCTGCGGCTCCAGGTTTTTATCATCAACCCAAGTCGATAGAAGATCTTGTCGATTTCATGGTCGCACGTATTTTAGATCATCTTGGCATTGAGCAGGGCTTAGTACCGCGTTGGGGATATGACCAACGTAGTTAAGAGTTCTTCTCATCAACTCTAGCTATTGAGTCACATAACTATTACAATTTGTCCGTTACTCATCGGGGAGCGATAGAGGCCATTTATATTGGACTCAGCTGAGATCGAGCTTTGCTCGGGACCCGTGTACCTGAACCAGATAATGCTGGCGTAGGAATTGAGTCTGGACATCCTTAACCACATTGTCCCTCAAGCCTGTGCCGCTCATACAAGGAGAGAGCGAGCAGTGAAAACCACTCTAAATACCATTTCAATCAGTACTCTGGCTGTTGTTAGCCTAACGTCCTTTTCTGCTCTTGCGGCAGACAAAACCTTGACTGTTTACACTTACGATTCCTTCGCCGCAGATTGGGGTCCAGGCCCTACGGTAGAAAAAGCATTTGAAGCACAGTGTGGCTGTGACGTTAATTTTGTCGCGTTAGATGATGGTGTATCGATACTAAATCGCTTACGTCTAGAAGGGGAAAACAGCAAAGCGGACATCGTTTTGGGGTTAGACAACAACTTAATGGCAGAAGCGAAGAAAACGGGTTTGCTTAGCCAACATAATGTCGATACCAGTGCTGTGACTCTGCCGAATGGCTGGGATGACAAGACCTTTGTTCCTTATGACTTTGGCTATTTTGCTTTTGTTTACAACAAGGAAAGATTGGCGAATCCACCTAAGAGCTTGAAAGAGTTGGTTGAATCTCGTGAAGATCTTAAAGTTATCTACCAAGACCCACGTACTTCAACGCCGGGACAAGGTTTAATGTTATGGATGAAGTCCGTCTACGGTGATGACGTTTCTCAGGCATGGCAAAAGTTAGCGAAAAAAACCGTTACCGTAACCAAAGGCTGGTCAGAAGCGTACTCGATGTTCCTTGAGGGTGAATCTGATTTGGTTCTTTCGTACACCACTTCACCTGCTTATCATTTGATTGCTGAGAACGACGCGAAATTTGCGGCAGCAGACTTCGCTGAAGGTCATTACACTCAAGTGGAAGTGGCAGCCAAAGTTAAGGGTTCAAAAAACGAACAGCTTGCTGATGAGTTTATGAATTTTATCCTCAGTGACGGTTTCCAATCGGCGATGCCAACGGGTAACTGGATGTATCCAGTAACGGGAGTTGCATTACCGAAAGGTTTTGAGACTCTGACAGTACCAAGCAAAGCTCTCGGTTTTAGTGCTGATGAAGTGGCGGATAATCGCAAGTCATGGATTCGTGAGTGGCAAAGCGCATTAACTTTCTAAGGTTGTCTTTTGCGTAACATTCCCAAAATAGGCATTTGGGTCGCGATATTTATCGCGGCCTTTGTTATTTCTGCCTTAGGTGCATTGCTGGTCAATGCGCCAACTCTCGATGTGAGTCATGTTTGGAGCGATCCTTACTATCGTCATGTTACCAAGTTCAGCTTCTACCAGTCATTCCTTTCGACTGTGATCAGTGTAGGTTTGGCGATTCCTGTGGCGCACGCGCTCTCGCGTCGACAGTTCCTAGGCAAAGCGTTATTACTCAAGCTGTTTGCGACCACGCTCGTTTTACCTGTGCTGGTTGGTGTTTTTGGGCTACTGGCTATTTATGGCAATAGTGGTTTAGTGGCTCAGTTATTTACCAGTTTAGACAGTAAACTCCCATTTTCGATTTATGGGTTGAATGGTATTTTGCTTGCCCATGTGTTCTTTAATCTTCCTTACGCAACCCGTCTGTTATTACAAGCTTTAGATTCGATTCCTCAGCAACAGCATAAGCTTTGTGCTCACCTCGGGATGGGGCACTGGGACAAATTTCGTTGGGTTGAATGGCCCCGTATTCGACAACAGCTCCCACATGTCAGTGGTTTGGTCTTTATGCTTTGCTTTACGAGTTTTGCAACAGTAATGGCATTAGGGGGAGGCCCAAAATCAACCACTATTGAGCTTGCCATTTATCAAGCGATTAAATTTGATTTTGACTTACAGGCCGGTGCTCTGCTGGCGATCTGGCAGATGATGTTGTGTGGTGTTATGGCTTTGGCTATTCAACGCTTAGCTAAACCTATGGCGGTGACGCCAGGTAGCCAGTCTAGATATGTCTATCTATGTAAAGACACTCGGGCATCTAAGTGTTGGGACTGGGGGTGGATATGTGCTGCGATGTTACTTGTTTTGCCTCCGTTACTGATGGTGGTGTTGAGTGGTCTCAATCAGCAGGCGCTAGAGATATTTAGCGATGGCCGTTTTTGGTTGGCGTTATGGGCATCGGTAAAAGTTGCAACGCTGGCTAGCTTTGTTGCGGTGATAGCGGGTGTCTCGATATTGATTACTAGCCGTAGGTTAAGGCTCAATAAACGGGAAAAGAGCGCGGATCATATAGAGTTGATCGGGACGATTATTCTTGTCACACCAGGGCTAGTGATTTCAACAGGTGTGTTTCTATTACTGCGCAGTTTTACCGATGTGTTTAGCCTTGCGTTCTTTGTTGTCGTAGCTGTAAATGCCTTGATGGGGCTGCCTTATGTGATAAAAACATTAGCTCAGCCGATGCTGCATATAGAACAGCAATACCAATATGTATGTGCCAGTCTAGGAATGAAAGGGTGGCAACGTTTTCGGGTTGTCGAATGGAAAGCGCTCAAGAAGCCGCTCGCCCATGCATTTGCAATTAGCTTTATGTTTGCCATCGGTGATCTAAGCGCGATTGCCTTGTTTGGTAGCCAAGAATTTCGCACACTACCACTGTATCTTTTCCAACTCCTTGGTAGCTATCAAATGGACGCTGCAGCGGTAGTCTCCTTAACGTTATTAATGCTCAGTGTCGGTTGTTTTGCTGTGATTGAGAAACTGCTTAAAGCGAATTCAAAGGTAAATTATGTTAGCGCTGACTAAAGTCGATTATTACTACCATGATGAGTTGTTTCATTTTGATGTGAGTGTCGCACAAGGTTCTGTTGTGGCTTTGATGGGGCCTAGTGGTGCTGGTAAATCGACACTGTTGGCCTTAGTTGCGGGTTTTATTGAGCCTAGTAGTGGGCGGATTGAGGTAAACGGCGTCAATCTTGTGGGGCAAGAACCTCATCAACGTCCTTTTGCTATGTTGTTTCAAGAACACAACTTATTTGCTCATTTAACAGTAAGGCAGAATATTGCATTGGGCTTACACCCTGGCTTGAAATTGACTGCCGAGCAGAATAAACAGGTGGAACAAGCGGCTAAGCAGGTTGGCGTTGAGGAGTACCTTGAGCGTCTACCGGAGCAACTCTCCGGTGGTCAACGTCAGCGTGTTGCGTTGGCTCGTAGCTTCGTCCAGCCTCATCCCATCTGGTTACTTGATGAACCTTTCTCAGCTCTCGATCCGATTCTACGTGAGGAAATGCTGGGACTGGTTAAAACCTTAGCAAGAGAGCGACAAATTACCGTATTGATGGTGACTCATCATATTAGTGATGCCAGAGCAATTGGTAGTGATTTTATCTATGTTGCTAATGGAAAAGTGGAAGTGACGGGCAAGATAACGGAGTTGTCGTCACAGCATCAAAATGTATCGTTGAGTGATTTTGTTAGAGCAGGGGAATAGCTCTAATAAAAAGGCCGATGGATGACATCGGCCTTTAGAGTGCGTTTAATTGCAGAGGCTAATTAGCTTGCCGCTTCATTTAATGCTTTTAACATTTGAAAAATTTCGCGAGATGCCTTTGGTGGTTTATTCGCTGATTTTTCCTTTGCTGCCTGACGCGCTAGCTGACGAAGACGCTGACGATCCGCATCGGGATATAGTTCTACGGCATCATTGATAGCAGCATCCCCTTTCTCGATGATACGGTCGCGCAACAGCTCAAGTTTGTGTAACTCTGCGGTTGCTTGAGAGTGTTTGTTTCGTACTTTATCCAGTGCAGCTTGCAGCGGCTCTGGATCTTCTAAACGCATCAGTCTACCAATGTACTGAAGCTGACGACGACGAGCTTCATTTTTGAAACGTTGCGCGTCTTTGATTGCGTCTGCAAGGTCTTCACTGAGTGGAAACTTTTCAAGCACCGAAGGTTTCAGGCTAACGAGTTCTTCACCCAGCTTTTGAAGCTCGTCCATATCGCGTTTCATTTCGGTTTTACTAACCCAAATGATCTCTTCTTCCTCTTCCCATGGCGCTTTTTGATTCTTACGTGCCATCTTTCTGCCTTATTTGAACATCTATTTCTCTATTTTAACAAGAATCGTGGGGAGAAAGCGAAATTCTTGTTATTCTAATGGCAATTGATTTTGAGAAATTAAGTAAATATGGACGTAAGACAGCAAGTTGCTCAACAAAGAGTTGAGTTAGAAGCAGCAGTGGCAAAAGCGCTGGAAATGGCAGCAGAGAAATCTGATGCTGCAGAAGTGGCCATAAGCAAGACGACGGGCTTAAGTGTATCGACTCGTATGTGCGAAGTGGAGAACGTTGAGTTTAATAGCGATGGTGCTCTAGGTATTACGGTATATCGCAATCAACGCAAAGGCAGTGCGTCAACATCTGACTTGAGCGAAAAGGCGATTCAACAGACCGTACTTGCTGCGCTTGATATTGCTCAGTACACATCGGAAGATCCGTATGCAGGGCCAGCGCCTAAAGAATTGATGGTTAAAGAAATCCCAGATCTTGACCTGTTCCACCCTGATACGCCTGATCCTGACGTTGCTGCGCAAATCGCGATTGCTGCTGAGCGACAGGCTTTGTCTTACAGCGATAAGATTAAACAGAGTGATGGTGCAAGCTATGACAGCCACTACGGCTTGAAAGTTTATGGTAACAGCCACGGCCTATTGGCGAGTTATGCATCTAGCCGACACAGTACGAGCTGTTGCGTGATTGGACAGGGGCGTAATGGCGAAATGGAACGTGATTACAGCTATACCGTCGCCCGCCATAAAGATGATTTATGGACGCCAGAAGTGGTTGGCCAGAAAGCGGCTGAGAAAACGGTCAGCCGTCTTGATGCGCAAAAAATGAAAACAGGTAAATACCCAGTTATGTTCGCTGCTGACGTTGCCACTGGATTGTTAGGGCATCTCGTGATGGCGATCAGTGGAGGCAATCTTTACCGTAAATCGTCATTCTTACTTGATCATCTTGGCAAACAGATTCTTCCTGAGTGGTTTAGTGTCTCGGAGCGCCCTCACGTTCTTCGAGGTCTTGCCTCGACGCCATTCGATAGTGAAGGGGTTTTCACTCAAGATCTTGAAATCATTACCGATGGTGTACTTGCAACATATCTTCTTACTAGTTACGCAGCACGTAAGATGAACATGACGCCAACAGGCCATGCTGGTGGCATCCATAACTGGTTTGTAAAATCGACAGGTCAGAACTTCGATCAAATGCTGAAAGAGCTAGGCACGGGGTTATTGGTCACCGAAGTAATGGGTCAAGGCGTGAATGTTGTCACTGGCGATTACTCTCGTGGTGCTGCGGGCTTCTGGGTTGAAAACGGTCAGATTCAATATCCGGTGTCTGAAATCACCATTGCGAGCAACTTGAAAGAGATGTTTAACCAGATTGTTGCGGTGGGCAATGATGTTGAAACTCGCTCCCAAATCCAGACTGGGTCAATCTTGCTTGAATCGATGAAAGTCGCGGGCGAATAAGGTAAACCTTTGAGCTTGAAGGGTTGGTATAGTGTGCCAACCCTTCAAGATTTCCTCGCTACTTTTCAAACAACTCCGCATGCAGTTTTTGAATGGCGAGACGTGATACGGATTCATTGACCAAGAAACATAAATTGTGCGGGCTTGCGCCGTAACAAATCATTCGTAAGTTCAAGTCCTCCAAAGTACCAAATACCTGCTTCGCGTAACCTTTACTTTCACTCATGTTATTACCGATCAGAGCGACGACACTAAGATTATGCTCAACCTCTACACTACAAAGCTCTTCCAGTTCAACACGCGCTGATTCGGGTAATTGTGGTGCGCCACCCGATGTTCCCGTTTGATCAAGAGTTAGAGAAACACTGATCTCTGATGTCGTGATGAGATCGACGGATACCTTATGCTTCGCCAGTATTTCGAATACTTTCGCCAAAAAGCCGTACGCGTGGAACATTTGGGCACTGCGCAGCGTGACCATGGTTTGGTTGTTGCGCAAAGCCAATGCACGGAATAGTGGTGAGCTTTCGACTTGATGACGTATCCAGGTGCCGCCCTTCTCTGGCTCTTTCGATGAACCGACGAAAACAGGGATATCGTGGCGCAAAGCGGGTACCAGTGTTGATGGGTGCAGGATCTTGGCACCAAAGTTCGCCATCTCTGAAGCTTCACTAAAGCTGATCTCTGGGATTGGCGATGCTTTTGGCGCGATTCGTGGATCAGTGGTGTAAATTCCTGGAACGTCTGTCCAGATTTCCAGCCCTGACGCCTCTACGGCCTCGGCAATCAATGCTGCACTGTAGTCACTGCCACCTCGGCCTAATGTCGTGGTGTTACCTTCGTCATCGGAACCGATAAAGCCTTGTGTGATCACAACAAAATCTTGGCATAGCGGAACCAGTAACTGTTTGGCTAAGGCGCTGATTTGTTCCAATACCGGTTCTGCTTTTCCAAAATGGTTGTCTGTACGAAGAACATCACGAATATCAAAACGAACCGCATTGATGCCGCGCTCTTTCATCAGTTGAGTGAGCAGATGTGTTGACATCAGCTCACCACAAGCCACGAGGTGATCGGTAAGTTTGTGGCTAGATTGAATCGATGCCGCTTCAGCCAAGCTAGTAATCGTATCGAGGATTGAATAAACCTCAGTCGCAGTCTGAGTTGCATCTTCTAGCTGGCTTAGAATGGCGTCGTGAATTTCAGCGAGTTCAACAAGAACTTGATTGCGTCGACTTTGGTCTTGAACGCCGTTGGCAAGTTCAACTAATAGGTTAGTCACACCAGAACATGCGCTGCTTACAACGAGTTTGGTGTTTGGATTGTTTTCGATAATTGCAGCACAGTGGCTCATCGCCTCAAAGTTAGCGACACTTGTCCCACCAAATTTAGCTACATTAAAACTGCTCACAGCATTTCTCCCAAGGCTTCCTGAAATAAAAAATTTTGGTAGCTATACCAACATCCAATGTTTTGCTTTGATGAAGAGATTCGAGCGAAAGAGAGGTCTATATTTGAATGATTTACCTCAGAAGCTCATCATCAGACAGGGCTGATGACAGTTGCAGGGATTCAACCCTAACAACCGATAGATTCAAACCGACAATTTGAATCCATCTCGGCACTGCTCCCCCTCAAAGCGTTGTTTTGGAGTTGTGGCTCCACAACACATCTACCTGGGCAGTGCTCCTCTTCTGCAAAATAATTTGCTATGTGGCATAAATATCCACCACATAATCTGCATTGAACGTGTTTCTGTGAGTTATGTCAATGACTATCTGTAACTTTATGGCATTTATAATTTAACAAACTTGTGACACTGGTTTGACCTCACGACTTTGGGCTAATTGTCGCAGAGCCAGAATTGGATTAAGGTGGTTTGATGAGTAAAGATAGAACGAAAAATATAATTCAAAAGGAGCTGCCAATGACGATTCAAAGTTTTATTCCTCCCCACCGTATTCTGATGGGACCAGGCCCTTCAGATATCTCACCACAAGTTTTACAAGCCTTGAGTCGTCCAACCGTTGGGCATTTAGATCCATTGTTTGTCGCGATGATGGACGAGCTTAAATCACTACTTAAATATGCGTTTCAGACGGAAAATGAGTTTACCATTGCCGTTTCTGCTCCGGGCAGTGCGGGAATGGAAGCCTGTTTTGTCAACTTAATCGAAGCTGGCGAGAAAGTGATTGTTTGTCGAAATGGTGTGTTTGGCGAACGTATGCGTGAAAACGTTATTCGTGCTGGTGGTGTAGCCGAAGTTGTCGATGATGAATGGGGGGCGCCTGTTTCTATCGATAAAGTCGAGCAGGCATTGAAAGCAAACCCTGATGCTAAGGTGCTAGCGTTTGTTCATGCTGAAACTTCCACAGGAGCATGCAGTGATGCACAAGCTTTAGGTAAGCTCGCTAAGCAATATGGCGTGCTAACTATTGTTGATGCCGTGACTTCCCTTGGTGGCGTGCCACTTAAAGTGGATGAATGGCAGCTTGATGCCGTGTATTCGGGAAGTCAGAAGTGTCTCTCATGTGTACCTGGATTGTCTCCCGTGACTTTTTCACCGGCTGCTATTGAGAAGATTCAGTCACGCACGACGCCAGTGCAAAGTTGGTTCCTTGATCAAAGCTTAGTGTTGGGCTATTGGAGCGGAGAAGGTAAACGCAGTTACCATCATACAGCGCCAGTAAATAGCTTATATGCACTTCATGAAGCATTGCTGATCCTGAAAAATGAAGGGTTGGAATCAGCATGGGCTCGTCACCGTGCTATGCACGAAAAGTTGAAACAAGGTTTGGAAAAACTTGGTTTCGAATTTGTCGTCGAGGAAAGCTCTCGCCTTCCTCAGCTCAACGCAATCTATGTTCCTCAAGGCATTGATGAAGCAAAAGTTCGTACCCACCTTCTAGACACCTACAATTTAGAGATTGGTGCAGGTCTGGGTGCTTTGGCTGGTAAAGCGTGGCGCATTGGTTTGATGGGCTATGGGGCTCGTGCTGAGAATGTAGCTCTGTGTTTACGAGCACTTGAAGAGGCTCTTACTCAGTAGCAGCCATCTTTATTTAAGGCGACCTCGGGTCGCCTTTTTTATTGCGGCTGGTTTGTTCGGTCTGCTTTTAGTGCGTCTATGTCTGGTGGAATATAGTGAACGTCGGAGAAATTTATGTCAGGGAACAAAAACTGAGCTTCGCTACGAATTTGCTCTGCTTTGATCGCTTCCCCTAAGCCCAAATATGCCAAGATCAGGTTGTTGTAAAAAGCAGGTCTAGGTTTATCTCGAATGATTTTCAGTGACCAGTCAACATAAGCTTGAATGAGTTCATCTTGCTGCGTCATCAAACCAATATTGAGAAACGTGCTGTAGATGTCCCAGTTATACCTGTCTTGCCACACCACTGGGTTAGACACCTGATTAAGAATATCGGGGTTCTTTGGTTGAGAACGCTCAAAACCAGTAAGGACATAATTGGTATGAAGAGTTGTGGTTAAGTAAAACCCAGACACGATGGGCATGACTAAACTTAAAACACGCAGCGTGCTTTGGGAGATGATACTCAACGAAGCTTGTCGATAATGACATGCGCGTTGATCAACCCAGTAGAGCAGAATGATGAATGCGATCCAGTGAATCGCCGAGTGATAAAAAGGGTATTCCAGCTGGCTGTGCAACACGATGGGCACGAATAGGGCAAACATAGCTAAACGAGTCCCTTTCTTTGCCTGATATAGGCGTGCCAGAACGAAGAGAGCAGCAAGAAGAATCGCAAGTAGCGGCAATAAGCCCCCCTCCACCCCCCAATACAAGAGTTCGTTATGTGGGTGAACCATTGAAGCTAACCCAGGTTTATAACTGAGATTGAGTTGATGCTGGCGGGCGGTGTAAACAAGATACTCAGGCTCGAATCGACCGTAGCCATAGCCAGTAAATGGCTTTTCAATCAGCATGTCCAAAGCTTGTGGAAAGGTATATTGTCTTGGGCTTTGCAGATGCATTTTTTCAAGAGCAATTGGTTCTTGTTCTGATGGGATCGTCAAACAACTAAATCCTAGACCTACCCCCAATAAAATGGATACAGTCCAACCTATAAATCGCTTTTTAGTTGCAAAACGATAAACATAAGGAAGAACCAGCAGCGTTGATAAAAGCGCGGCTAGCCATCCTGTTCGTGAACCGAGCACGATAAGCAGTGGCACGCAAAGTAGCGGCATGAGATAGAGTAACGTTACTTCGCTAATGTGGCGTTGGTATTTGGTTGGCTGGCGAGTGAGTAAATAGCCAGAAAGAGCTAAGCCTGTAGCAAGGAAGCTCGCCATCACATTGGGTTGCTGAAAAATCCCATATGGACGATTTATTTCAGTGTCATAGCCGAAAATATTGCCCGGTTGTAGCAGAAAAAATTGAGCCCAACCGAATAGGGATTCAATAAAAACAGCAATCGTAATAAACCAGAGTAAACGTTGTTTCTGCTTATTACTGAATCGAAACTGTTGCAGGACAAAAAAGAGTAAGAAACCAGCCCAAAGCCCCGCTAACCTAATGGCGACGAGAGCGGGCTTAGACCCTGCATAAAAGATGGGCACAGTCATCATTACACAGCAAATAAATAATCCAATAGTGAGCTTGTTGTATCTTAGGTAGCCCGTAGTGCCTAATTGGTATAAACCGATAGCGAGTGAAACACTGATTGCCAGCCAAGTTGTTGCGTTGAAGGACAAGGCGAGGCCTGAACCACCAGGATTCGGCATAAAAAAATGCATAGCTACGAGAAATACAAATCCTAGTGATACTAGGAAAGGCTTGATTAATGGGAGTTTAGGTGCCTTGATCTCAAGTTCTGTCCCTGTTACGTGTACCGTCGCCATAAATCATAACACCTCAAATAATAGACCAGTGATGCAAGGTCACTGGTCTATCAATCTCACAATTAGTGGTTATTTTAACATAGGTTTTAGGAATCTAGCAGTATGAGAGCCTTCGACAAGTGCCACATCTTCTGGTGTCCCTGTAGCGATAATTTCACCACCCCCTTGACCACCTTCAGGACCGAGGTCGACAATCCAGTCGGCGGTCTTGATGACATCTAGGTTGTGTTCGATGACAACCACAGTATTGCCATGGTCACGTAAACGGTGCAATACATTCAGCAGTTGCTGAATATCATGGAAATGAAGGCCTGTCGTTGGCTCATCGAGAATGTAGAGCGTTTTCCCGGTATCTCGCTTCGAGAGTTCACGCGCCAGTTTGACTCGCTGAGCTTCGCCGCCAGATAAAGTCGTGGCAGCTTGCCCTAAACGGATGTAGGAGAGTCCCACATCCATCAAGGTTTGCAGCTTACGGGCGATAACAGGAACAGGGTCGAAGAACTGGCGAGCATCCTCAACCGTCATCTCTAGCGCTTCATCAATGGTTTTTCCTTTATAGCGCACTTCTAAGGTTTCTCGGTTATAACGTTTCCCTTTGCACACATCACATGGAACATAGACATCTGGAAGGAAGTGCATTTCAACTTTAATTACCCCATCTCCCTGACAGGCTTCGCAGCGACCTCCTCGCACGTTAAAGCTGAAGCGTCCTGGTTTATAACCACGAGCACGTGATTCCTGAGTACCAGCGAATAGCTCACGTATTGGCGTAAAAATCCCAGTGTAAGTCGCTGGATTTGAACGAGGAGTTCGTCCGATAGGGCTTTGGTCAATATCAATCACCTTATCAAAATGCTCTAACCCTTTTATTTTTTTGTAGGGAGCAGGGGTTGCAGTCGTAGCTCCATTGAGTTGCGTATGAGCAATTTTAAAGAAGGTGTCGTTAATCAGGGTAGATTTACCTGACCCCGAAACCCCAGTGATACAGCTAAATAGACCCACCGGAATTTCTAGAGAAACGTCTTTCAGATTGTTACCCGATGCACCAATCAACTCGACAACTTTTTTCGGGTCTATTGGGGTACGAGTTTGAGGTAGCGCAATCTGTTTTGCGCCACTAAGGTATTGACCTGTTAAAGAGTCTGGGTTGGCAAGAATTTGCTCCATGGTACCTTCTGCCACCACGTTACCACCATGAACGCCAGCCCCTGGACCTATGTCTATGACGTGGTCAGCCATGCGGATAGCATCTTCGTCATGCTCGACAACTAATACGGTATTTCCTAGGTCACGCAGATGTGTGAGCGTTTTAAGCAGGCGTTCATTATCTCGCTGATGTAGACCAATCGAAGGTTCATCAAGAACATACATGACACCCACAAGCCCAGCGCCAATTTGGCTAGCGAGTCGAATACGCTGTGCTTCTCCCCCAGAAAGTGTTTCCGCACTGCGGGATAAGTTGAGGTAATTCAGTCCGACATTCACAAGGAATTGCAGACGGTCGTTAATCTCTTTCATTACCTTATCGGCGATTTGTGCTCTTTGTCCGGACAGGGTTAGACCTGCGAAGAACTCTAATGCTTCAGCGATACTTAACTCAACGATTTCAGGAAGGGTGGTATCACCAATAAAGACATTGCGAGCTTCCAGTCTTAGGCGGCTGCCATCACAACTTGAACATGTTTTTGTCGAAATGTATTTCGCCAGATCTTCACGGACTGCATTCGATTCAGTATCACGATAGCGACGTTCAAGGGTATTGAGAATGCCCTCAAACGGATGACGTTTCACGCGAATATCACCACGATCATTGATGTACTTAAATTCGACTTCAGTTCGACCTGAGCCAGTTAAAATAATGTCCCGGGTCTTTTTCGGCAGAGAATTAAATGGTGCGTGCAGATCGAACCCATAGTGATCTGCAAGTGATGAAAGCATCTGGAAGTAATAGTAGTTTTTCTGATCCCAACCACGAATAGCGCCCTGAGCCAAACTTAGTGAATCATCAACAATGACTCGAGCTGGGTCGAAATATTGCTGTACACCTAAACCATCACAGGTACCACACGCACCAGCTGGGTTATTGAATGAGAACAAGCGTGGTTCAAGCTCTTGCATGCTATAGCCACAATGTGGGCAGGCAAAGTTAGCCGAAAAGACAATTTCCTCACCGTCTCCATCCATTGAAGTAACCACGGCAATGCCGCCAGAGAGTTCAAGGGTAGTTTCGAACGATTCAGCCAGTCGTTGCTGAATATCATCACGGACTTTAAAGCGGTCTACGACGACTTCAATGGTGTGTTTTTTATGCAGTTCAAGAGTCGGAGGATCGGAAAGATCACAGGTCTCTCCATCGATACGAGCTCTGATAAAACCTTGTGCCGCCAAATTCTCCAGCGTCTTGACGTGTTCGCCTTTACGCTCTTTGACGATAGGAGCGAGTAGCATCATTTTTGAGCCAGTAGGAAGTTCTAAAACCTTGTCCACCATCTGAGAGACGGTCTGTGCCGTTAGAGGCGTTTTATGCTCTGGGCAGCGAGGTTCACCTACTCGCGCGTAAAGGAGTCTGAGGTAATCATAGACTTCCGTAATCGTACCTACGGTAGAGCGAGGGTTATGTGACGTTGATTTTTGCTCAATCGATATCGCAGGTGATAGCCCTTCGATGTGGTCGACATCGGGCTTTTCCATCAGGGATAAGAACTGACGAGCGTATGCAGAGAGTGACTCGACATATCGACGTTGACCTTCGGCATAGAGTGTATCGAAAGCTAAAGATGACTTACCGGAACCAGATAGACCAGTAATCACAATCAACTTGTCACGTGGAATCGTTAGGTTAATGTTTTTTAGGTTATGGGTGCGGGCACCACGGATTTCAATCTGATCCATCTTGATTACTCTATGCAAAAACAAGTCGGCTAAGTATTACATAGAGTGAGAAATGTGCAAAGAAAAATACTGGATAAAAAAACAGTAACAAAAAGGCAGCTACCGATAGCTGCCTTAATCTTTGTAAAAGGCGGGTTATACGTCTTCTTTGGTGGTGTGTTGCTTACCAAGCTCAGATTTTTTTGTGTCTTTCAGATAAAGATTCTCAAAACAGTAATTCGTTGCTTCGATGTAACCCTCAACGCTTCCGCAATCGAATCGTTGACCTTTGAATTTGTATGCCAGAACACAACCTGCTTTTGCCTGTTTAAGCAACGCATCGGTGATTTGAATCTCACCACCTTTGCCTGGTTCGGTATTTTCAATCAGCTCAAAAATATCTGGCGTAAGAATATAACGGCCAATGATGGCTAAATTACTTGGCGCTGTTCCTGGCTCAGGTTTTTCAACCATGTCATCAACTCTGAAGATGTCGTCTTTGATCATTTCACCGGAAATCACACCATACTTGTGAGTTTCGCTTTCTGGCACTTCCTGAACGGCAACGATAGAACAGCGGAACTGCTTGAATAGGGCGACCATTTGCGCGAGAACACCTTCTTGTTCATTGACACACAGGTCATCGGCGAGTACGACGGCAAAGGGTTCGTCACCAACCAGTTCTTTACCAGTAAGGATGGCATGGCCAAGGCCTTTCATCTCACGTTGACGAATGTAAGTAAAGTTGGCGGTCTCAATAATGTCACGGATATCGATCAATAAATCTTCTTTATTGGTACCGCTGATCTGATGCTCTAGCTCATAGTTTTTATCAAAGTGATCCATGATGGAGTGTTTGCCACGTCCAGTGACGATGCACATCCCGTTCATACCTGCTTGAATCGCTTCTTCGACGCCATATTCAATCAGTGGTTTATTGACCACTGGCATCATTTCTTTTGGCATTGATTTCGTCGCTGGTAGAAAGCGTGTACCGTAACCGGCGGCCGGAAAAAGGCACTTTTTGATCATGATTAAACCTTTCAATTTTTTTACTGAATTCCTGACTGGCGCAACAATACCATGCTTTAACTAAATAGATAATGAATACGCCAGTATTCGTATTGAATTCGTTTTAACTATGTGACTTAGTAGTTGGGATTCATATGTTGTCTAGCCCACGATGCAGCCTGAGCACGATTTTTCACACACAATTTTTTGAAGATCTTTTGCAGATGAGACTTTACGGTAAATTCACTAATAAACATATCTTCAGCAATTTGTATGTTAGACGCTCCAGAGATCAGGCAGCGTAAAATTTGCAGTTCACGAATCGTGAGATCAACCGTTGCGGGTGCGGTCTGACTGTCGACGACACTGCGATAGTAATAGAGCAGTTGTGCAGATACTTTGCTTGGCAAGCAATTCTCGCCATTGATGATATCTTTGCAGCGTTTGGCGATGTGCTCAATAGAATCCTGTTGATAGAAGAGGCCTTTAAGGTGACCAAAAGCAAGAACTTCATCGGTTGAAAGCGGATGTGTCACATTGAAAATGATCGTTTCAAATGACTTATCGGCTAGTGGAAGATCGCGAATCTGGCTTTTGAGCCTAGTATAAGCGTAGTGATCAATTAATAAAATTCGGTGTTTGTGCCGTTGAAGTGCGATAAGCAGATCATTAGGTTGCATTCGAGGTATGGTCAATTCTAACTGTTGCTCAAGCTTATCAATAAATGGATTAGTGGCAGTGACGTCTTCAGATAAAAAGTGAATGGTTCTGGTGTATATTTTTTTGTTCATTTTTTAAATCCTGTGTATTTGCATTAGTGCACACATAGAGTGCTGCAACGAAACCATCAGTGCGAATCGAGGTGTGCAGTTTGCGTTAAAATTCATGACAAAAAGTAATTCATGAATTACTCAGGAGAAGGGGAGCTGAAGAGGGGTCTAAAAAAAGACTTAGAGTTGTTGGACTTAGAGCGACGACGATACATTGTCAGTCGAGGAATTTGTCCCGAGCGTAAAGCGTGTTATCCTATTGCGCTATTTATCTATCATTACCAATTTAGACGGAGCGAAACATGGCTAGCCGTGGAGTTAACAAAGTTATTTTAGTAGGTAATCTGGGTTCAGACCCAGAAATACGTTACATGCCTAGCGGCGGTGCAGTAGCAAATATCACTATCGCAACGTCTGAATCGTGGCGCGATAAAGCGACTGGCGAACAGCGTGAGAAAACGGAATGGCACCGTGTTTCGTTATTTGGCAAACTTGCGGAAGTGGCGGGTGAGTATCTTCGTAAAGGTTCTCAAGTTTATGTTGAAGGTCAACTTCAGACGCGTAAATGGCAAGATCAAAATGGTCAAGACCGTTACACAACTGAAATCGTTGTTCAGGGCTACAATGGCGTAATGCAAATGCTTGGCGGTCGTGCTCAAGGTGGTGCTCCTGCGCAAGGTATGGGTCAATCACAGCCACAACAAGGTGGTTGGGGACAACCACAGCAACCTGCAATGCAACAACAGCCTGCATATCAGCAACAGTCACAGCCACAACAAGCTCAGCCTCAATACAATGAGCCACCAATGGATTTTGATGACGACATCCCATTCTAAGTGCTTGTTATTGAAAAAAAGCCGCGCAAGTCGCGGCTTTTTTATATAGTAAATAATATCACATACGAAATCCCCCTAATTGCTGGGTAAGGAATGCTAGCTAAGTGACTGTTTATCTATTAGCATCCTGAAAATTTGAATCATACGTTGAGAAAAGGAATTCTTTATCCATGAGGTACACGCCTACCTTAAAATTGAGTACTCGACTCGTTGCCTTTGTGACTGTCATTGTCACGAGTGCGATGTTTATTCTATTTCTTGGTGGGACACTGTCGTTTAAACAACTGGGTCAAGAATATCTAGAGCACTCATTGAAAGGCATTGTTGAAGTTGTCGATAAAGAGATGGAAGACCCAGATGCGGCCTATTCTCTCCAGCGATGGATGCCAAAAATGCTTCAAGCCTCGAACATTGTCGAGATGGAGTTGCACTCGTCTTACGGTGTGATTTATCGATTCAAAGACACAACTTCTAAAATAGACGCCTCTCTGCTATATCAGACTCAATACACCTTGGATCGCAATGACGGCTATAGCATTCGTTTTAAAGCGGTCCCACCGTATATTGGTTATGGATACTCAATGCAAGCACTGTGGTCGATTACCTTAGCTGTTGCACTGATCGTCTTCTGTCTGCATCGTGGTCTTAAGTGGCTTAAGGAGCAACTGCATGGCTCTGAACTGCTTGAAGAGCGTGGCCGAATGATATTAGCGGGTCGAGTAGAGGAGTATGCGCAAGGCGATGTCAAAGAGTGGCCTTATACTGCTAGTGAAGCACTCGATCGACTTATAGAAGAACTTCAAGATGCGCGTCAGGAGCGAAGTCGTTTTGATACCTTTATTCGCTCGCAGACCTTCTTGGATCAGTTAACGGGGGCGGCCAATCGAGTGCTATTCGATAGCAAATTGGAAGCGGCTTTGTCTGAACATGGATCCCATGGTGGCGTGTTGATCATTCGGGTAGATGACTGGGAAGTGATTCAAGTTGAGCAAAGTAAGCAGGTGGCGAACGACTTTCTCATTGAAGTGGGTGAAGGACTGAATAATGTGATACAGAGATATCCAGATGTGATCCTCTCTCGTTATTACAGTTCGGATTTTGCTATTTTTGCGCCTAATTTGTCGACTAAAGAAGTGTCAAATATGGCTGGCCATTGTTTAAAACAGTTAGCCAAACTTGATCCTCCTTCTCCTCTTGAAACCGATAATTGGGTGCATATTGGTGTCAGTATGTACCGTGAGGCAGAGAGCCAAGGGCGAATTATTGATGAAGCTGAAACAGCGTTAAAAAGTGCACAATTGCAAGGCATCAATACTTGGAGTCGTTTTCAAAAACACATTGAAGCAGACGAAGAACGAGGCAGTGTCCGTTGGCGAACTTTGTTTGATGTAGTGCTAAAGCCTGAGAACCTGTACATATTCTCCCAGCCTTGCTATCTCCTGAACCAGCAGCAAGATAAGAAAGTTGACCATTTTGAGCTGTTTGCACGCATTAATGACCCAGATAAGGGAGTGATTAAGGCGTCGCGATTTAATTCAGCAATAGAATCAGTGGGCTACGAAGCTCGACTTGATACGGCGACAATCACGACAATTAGGCGCTACCTCGCTCAGTCAAACGATTCAGCAACTTACGCCATCAATTTGCATGTTGTTCCATTTGCCGACCGAGGTTACTTCAAGTGGTTCAGAGATGAACTCCTGCAATTGCCGTCGGAGCAAAGAGCGAGGCTAATATTTGAATTTGCTGAAGCCCGTTTGGTTAAGCATCTGGATTACATGCGTCCAGTGAGCAAGATGATTGCCGGTTTAGGGTGCCAAGTGGCAGTAGGGCAAGCTGGCCGTTCAATTGTCAGTACCCATTACCTTAAAGAGCTACCTGTCAGTTACTTGAAGCTCCATCGAAGTTTAATTAAAAAGATCGATCAACGGCATGAAAACCAGTTGTTTGTCCGCAGTCTAATGGGGGCGTGTGATGGACTTAAAACTCAGGTAATCGCCGTTGGTGTCGATAATAAGCAAGAACATAAAACGATTTTAGATTTGGGCGTGCACGGTATACAGGGTCGCTACTTATGTGCTGAGAAACAGATGCTGCCACTTGCAGCTAGCAGCATGAATGTCAGTCCATCTTCGAACAAAGTACAAGCTGGTCGGCGCAATCGCTGGAGAAGAACATAGAGCAGAATGAACATTCAATCACTGATTAGCAAATTTAAGCGCAGTAAAGAAACGGCAAAGCGTCTGAGCGTTGTTGTTCAGCCGAGTGCACTCTATTTTTCATCATTGCCTGGTGTAGAGTTAGCATTGTCGGTTCCTTATCAGGGCTCTACGTGGCATGAAACATTATTGGATGCTTTGCGAGATGCGAATGTGTCTGAGGTTGTGCTTGATGTCGTGCTCGACTCCAACCTGTACCAAACCTACCAGATAGAAAAGCCAAGTGTTCCAGAAAACGAACTTGCTGGGGCTTTGCCATTCTTACTCAAAGATCTTGTTAGCGAACGAGTGACCGATATTGTGGCAGACGCTGTGGCTCTGCCTAACAGCAGTAAACTGCAAGTCTATGTATTTTCGCGCAGTGCAGTAGTCAACTTATATCACGGTCTCAAATCACTCAACATAGAGTTGTCGAGAATTATGGTTGAGGACGAAGTCTGGGGGCATGCGAGTGAGAATAAAAACTTCTTATTACTTCAACGCAGCAGGCAAAGTCAGTTCAGAGTCAGTGCATTTGTGGAGTCGCAATGTGCATTCCAACGTACAATACGAGGCATTGCCTCACCATTGACGGGCGTTGCCAGTAGTATCTTACAGCTAGATGGTATCGCACTAGAGTTGCAACGTTCGATTGATTACCTTTCGTCACAGTTACGCACTGTTTCTCTGCACCAAATGTACATCTGTTGTGATGATGAAGAGCAGCAGCAAATCGTTGACGCTTTAAACGACACGCTTAGCGTAAAAGTCTCGCAGCTGTCGGAGTTGGGACAGCAATCCGGAGAAATTCTGGTTGGAATTGTTCAAAATTTTCAAAATGCACAGATCAACCTGTTCCCTGAAGAGTTCAAAACGAAGCAAGACTATTTCACCCTACGCAATGTTGTGCTCATCTGGGGAGTGTTAAGTGCCTTTCTTTTGCTCAGCAGTGCCGCATTGGTGTACCAGAAAACGCAGTTAACTCAAGAACTGCAATTATATCGGTCACAAGTCGCAGAGTTTGAAAAACAAACCGCGGTGTTGAACCAACGCCTTAGTCAGCATAAACCGACCCCGGCCAAAGTTGCTGCGGTAGCAAGGTTAAAGCTAGAAATAGAAGCAAAACGAAACTCTCTCAAAGCGGTCAGCGAGTTTGATGAAACTCAGCAAGTTGGTTATTCGGGTGTGATGCGTTCTTTGGCGGCTTTAGGTCGCAACGATATTTCGTTGAGTGAGATCTCCATTGATGCCGTCACGCTTGATCTGGTTGGTTTAGCCAGAAATCCGCAAGCGATCCCTAATTGGGTAAATCAATTCAAATCTGAGTTAGACCTCGTAGGGAGGACGTTTGAAAAACTCAAAATAGGTCGCAATGAACAAGGCATTATCACGTTTGAACTAAAGACGACTCAGGAGAGCGAATAATGCAGCAGTATTGGCAACAGTGGCAAGACAAGTTTGCTCAGTTAAGTCAGCGGGAGAAATGGCTGGTCGCTCTATGTGGCGTCGTGGTGTTTGGACTAGGAATATATGTTGTATTGGTTGAGCCGGTCTTAAAAAACAATCAAGCGGTGATGAAACAGATCACTGCCACTAAGCTCGATGCACAACGTTTAGAGGCCGACATATTATTAATGACGGCTAAACTTAAAAAGGATCCAGACCAAGAACTCAATCTGGAGTTCAAGCGTTTGATGTCTGAAAGCCAGAGTTTATCTGAGCAACTTGCAGAGATCGTTGAGAATCTGATTTCACCGAGCGAGATGGCGCTACTGCTAGAAGATGTCTTATCAGAGACAAAAGGCTTAAAGCTGGTCGCGCTCGAATCAATGCAAGCTGAGCCAATAGTAAGTAATGAACAATCAGAAACCCTGTCCAGTTACTACTTACATCCAGTCAGACTCGAAGTGACGGGGAACTATTTTGCCATCGTTGAGTATTTAGATACGCTAGAGAACTTACCGATGAAATACTACTGGCGAAGCTTTCGATACACGGTTGAAGCGTATCCTGAAGCCCGTTTAGTGCTTGAAGTGTATACCCTAGGTTCCAGACAGGAGTTTATTGGTGGATAGAAAGTGGCTGTTTGCAGTATGCATGCTTATTTCAACGACTGTTTGGTCAGCACAAGATCCGACGGCACCTCTGGGTTGGGAAGCTCAACGGCCTGCGGGTGAGAAACCTAAGCAAAAGGTGCGACCACCCCTACCGGAGCTTCAAGCTATCGTCTGTTCTGGTGAGCAAGATTGTTTAGCGACTCTTGCTGGTCAGGTAAGAGGGATGGGGGAGAAAATTAATGGCTACCGAATTAATCAAGTCCAGTCAGATGCTGTCATTTTGTCTCACGGTGAACAGCAATGGAAATTAGAACTCTTTTCTATGGAAATTAAACAGTAAGGTCAGTGGAAACATATGCGTAAACTCGCTATCGCAATTACGATTACATCTATATTGGCTGGTTGCTCCATGGGACATCGCGATCCGATAGAAGCGAAAAGCACTCTCAATCAAGCGATCAATGAGCAAAATAGCCGCAGCCTTGAAACTCTGCCGCCTTCTGTTGAGGCTGACTTGATGCCGGAACTTGCCAATGACGACATAACAGAAAGCAAGACCATAAAACGTTTTCGAATCAAGGCTAATGGCGTCGAAGCAAAAGCTTTTTTTACCAGCTTGGTTAAAGGAACGGAATTTAGCGCCGCTATCCACCCCAAGGTGACAGGTTCTATCACAGTTAATCTGAGTGATGTTTCTCTTGATGAGGTGCTATCGGTAGTTCAAGACATGTATGGCTACGAAGTGACTAAGTCAGGTAACGTAATTCAGGTTTATCCTGCGGGGTTACGAACGGTGACTATTCCGGTTGATTACTTACAGTTCAAGCGTTCTGGTCGTTCACTTACCTCGATTTCAACCGGTACGATTACGAATACCGATAACAGTTCGTCGAACAACTCATCCAATTCTAATTCAAACTCGAACTCATCAAGCAGTAACTCGACTAACTCGACTCGAGGTGGGACGGAGATTGAAACGACTAACGAAAGTGATTTTTGGCCTCAGTTAGAAAGTGCGGTTTCACAACTTATTGGTTCTGGCAATGGACAAGGTGTTGTAGTGAGCCCTCAGGCGAGTGTGATTACCGTCAGAGCTTATCCTGATGAGATTAGAGAAATTCGCAACTTCTTAATGGTCTCCCAGCAACGTATGCACCGACAAGTTATTTTGGAAGCAAAGATTTTGGAAGTGACCTTGAGTGATGGCTATCAACAAGGAATAAACTGGTCGAAAGCCTTTACATCAAACGGGACGAATTACACTTTAGGTCAGGGCTCTACGGTCAAAGACTCGAATGGTTTGCCTTTTCCTTTGCCCGGCTTAGATACGATAGGCACCTTGTTAGGCGGTCAGTCTAATTTGGTTATTTCGAGCGGTAGCTTTGAAGCCGTATTGAGCTTTATGGCAACGCAAGGTGATCTGAATGTTCTTTCAAGCCCTCGGGTGACGGCCTCCAACAACCAGAAAGCGGTTATCAAAGTAGGCACGGACAGTTATTTTGTCACTGATTTCTCAGCAAATACGGATTCGAACAGTTCGACATCGAATACCACAACAGACATAGAGCTAACCCCTTTCTTCTCCGGTATTTCGTTAGATGTCACTCCGCAGATTGATGACCAAGGTAATGTGTTATTGCACGTTCATCCTGCTGTCATTGATGTGACTCAAGAGCAGAAAGAAATTGATTACGGTTCGAGACGGCTAACCTTGCCATTAGCAACAAGCTCGATTCGAGAATCGGATTCGGTGATTCGTGCTCAAGATGGCGATGTCGTAGTGATTGGTGGCTTAATGAAGTCGAACACGGTTGAGCAAGTGTCAAAAGTGCCATTTTTAGGTGATGTACCCGCATTAGGGCATCTGTTCCGCAATACGACTCAACTGACGCAAAAAACCGAATTGGTGATTCTTTTGAAACCATCAGTCGTTGGTATCAACACTTGGCAAAAAGAGCTGGAACGTTCGAGAGATTTGCTGCAAGAGTGGTTCCCTGACGGGCAGTAGTATATATGTACCTCGAACACTTTGGTTTTGAGCACTTGCCGTTTCACCTCACTCCAGACACAGACTTGTTTTTGGGGTTAGAGCCTCATTATGAGGCGATTCAGACAGTCATGGCGGCACTGGCCATGGGGGAAGGGCTAATCAAAGTGACAGGGGAAGTGGGCACGGGTAAAACCATGATATGTCGAGTCATGGCAAAGCTGTTTGAACCCCATATCCAATTGGTATTTGTACCTAATCCCGCTTTGGATGGAGAGCAGTTGCGAAAGGCGGTCGCCAGTGAACTGGGTATCAATAATAGTGAGTCAGCATCGATTGTTGATGATATTCAGGGGCGTCTGATTGAGCTGACGGCGCAAGGCAAGCAGGTTGTTGTGATGATTGATGAAGCACAAGCTCTTAGTGATGATGCTTTGGAAGTGCTGAGGTTGTTCGGCAATCTAGAAACTGAACGGTGTAAGCTGTTGCAAACGGTAATATTTGGTCAGCCTGAATTGGATGAACGTCTGTCACAGCATCATTTACGTCAGTTTCGCCAGCGGATTACTTTTAGTGCTCAGTTACGCGGACTGACTCTTGACGAGACCGTGGCTTACATTGACAACCGACTAAGCAAAGTCGGTGGTCAAACTTCTCTATTTTCTCTCAATCATAAGAAGGCTATCTGGCGAGCAAGCAAAGGTTATCCAAGATTGATTAATCAAATCTGCCATAAAGCACTGCTGTTGGCTTGCAGTCAACAGCTAGCAATTGTCACTAATCGACAACTATTTGCTGCCATTCATGACACTTATGACAGTTGTAAACCTAAATTTAAGAGCCCGCTATTGTGGGGGTGGAGTTAAATCATGAGTGCAATTAATAACGCGCTTGCCAAGTTAGCTAAAGAGTCGCCATCGAAAGTGACACTTACCAAAGCTGATATCGCCCCAGTGAAACAACGTCCTGTTTTACCTTGGGTGGTAGGAAGTTTTGCGCTGAGTTTAGCGGTTGGTGGCTGGGCAATATCTCAGCAAGCACCGATGAGCGATCGACTTGAGACCATCGAATTTGCGAGCGAGCAAATTGAGGTTGCTTCACCCACTCAGAAAGTGACGCCCAATCACTCTGCCCTGTATCGGACGGATCGCCAAGATAAGCCGTCCCAATCCGCTATAGAAACGCAAAAGGTGAGTAAAAAAACGCCACATTTACAGCAAGCTCCGACTGTTTTGCTGGCTCAAAATAAAGCGACAAGCAACCAAGCTTCTCAAGTGACACAGGCTCAACTAGGCGAAGTGGTCATTGAGCAAGTCGATTTAACGCCACAGCAGTTGTCGGATAAAGCACAACAGCGCGCAAAAAAAGCACTGGATGGCAACAATCTATCAGAAGCACTCAATCATTATAGTGAGGCATTGCGTTATACACCGGCCGATGCCTCAGTCAGAAAACGCTTATCTGCGCTTTACTATGGTAAAGGAGAAGTAAGAAAAGCCGCTGAAATTTTGCAAAAAGGTATCGCCCTCAACCCAGAGGATGTTGATTTACGCTTAGCTTTGGCAAGAATGCTGATGAAAGAGCAGCAGAACGGCGTGGCTTTAACGGTACTCAGTGCCCTACCAAAATCTGTCTCAGTGGAGTACTTAGCTTTACGTGCTGCTTTAGCGCAAAAAGAAAAGCAAGATGAGATGGCTCTGCAAAGTTACCAGCAGTTAGTTGCCATCGAGCCTGATAGTGCTCGCTGGTGGTTAGGACTGGCTATTCAACAAGAGCGAGCTTTTGATTTAGCATCGGCAAAAAGCGCCTACCATCAAGCGTTGACTAAGCTTGGACTCTCTAGCCAGTCGCAGCAATTTATCCGAGACCGACTAACTCTGATTAGCAGTTTAGAGGAATCCAGCAGTGAAAATTAAATTAAGAAAGCGCTTGGGTGATTTGCTAGTCGAAGAGGGCATTATCACTGAACACCAAGTTGAACAGGCGCTAAATGCACAGCAATCAACGGGTCGAAAGTTAGGTGCGACATTAATCGAGTTAGGATTCTTAAGTGAGCATCAGATGCTGACATTTTTGTCTCAGCAACTTGATATTCCCTTGATCGATCTCAGTCGAGCCAATGTCGATATCGATGCAGTCCAACTTCTGCCTGAAGTGCACGCTCGCCGTTTGCGGGCATTGGTCATTGCTCGTCAAATGGATACCTTGCGAGTCGCAATGAGCGATCCTGCCGACCTGTTTGCTCAGGAGGCGCTACTCGGTCAATTATCGCAATACGCGATCGAGTTTGTTATCGCACCAGAAAAACAACTGGTGGAAGGGTTTGATCGCTACTATCGCCGAACTAAAGAAATTGCTTCGTTTGCAGAGCAGTTACAGGCGGAGCATCAGGTAACCGAAGCCTTCGATTTTAATATTGAAGGTGAAGACAGTGACGAAGTGACTGTGGTTAAGCTGATCAATTCACTGTTTGAAGATGCCATCCAAGTGGGAGCATCGGACATCCACATTGAACCAGATTCGAATGTTCTGCGTCTACGCCAGCGTATCGATGGTGTCTTGCATGAAACATTGCTCAATGAGGTCAACATTGCCTCGGCGTTAGTGCTGCGTCTAAAACTAATGGCTAACTTAGATATTTCTGAAAAGCGTTTGCCGCAGGATGGACGCTTTAATATCCGAGCCAAAGGGCAATCGGTGGACATTCGTATGTCTACTATGCCAGTGCAATACGGTGAGTCGGTGGTTATGCGTCTGCTCAATCAGTCTTCTGGCGTGAGAAAACTAGAAGAGTCAGGTTTGCCCGATGATCTACTCGTCAGGTTAAGGCGTCAATTGCGTCGACCTCACGGCATGATATTAGTGACTGGCCCAACTGGTTCGGGAAAAACAACGACTCTGTATGGTGCACTCAATGAACTCAATGAGCCAGGCAAAAAAATCATTACTGCTGAAGATCCCGTTGAATACAGATTACCGCGAGTCAATCAGGTTCAGGTTAATCCTAAGATAGACCTCGATTTCTCTACTGTGTTGAGAACATTTCTACGTCAAGACCCTGATATCATCTTGGTCGGTGAGATGCGTGATCAGGAAACGGTCGAAATTGGCCTTCGTGCAGCACTTACTGGGCATTTAGTGCTAAGTACATTGCATACCAATGATGCGGTTGATAGTGCGCTACGAATGATGGACATGGGGGCGCCAGGCTATCTTGTTGCGAGTGCTGTTCGTGCGGTCGTCGCTCAGCGATTGGTGCGAAAAGTATGCCCTGATTGTAAAACGGAAGATGAGCTTGATGCGGCAGACAAGCAATGGATCGCTCAACGCTTCCCTAATCAGGTTGAAAGTCATTTTGTTAAAGGCCGTGGTTGCCAAAACTGTAACCTAACGGGTTACAGAGGGCGTATTGGTGTATTTGAAATGCTTGAGCTTGAGCAAGATATGATGGATATGCTGCGCGCAAATGATGCCGTAGGCTTTTCACGCGTGGCGCGTAACGCACCCAACTACAAACCGTTGCTTGCTTCTGCCATGGAGTTAGCTTTGCAAGGCATTGTCAGTTTGAGTGAAGTGAAGACCTTGGGAGAAGGTGACTCTTCAGGTTCTGCACAGGCGATCTACATCTAGGAATCACTATGCCACATTTTCGATATCAAGGCAGACACTCAGATGGCTCAGCGACGTCTGGAACGATAGAAGCACCAACTCAGGATGCGGTTGCCGAACAGTTGTTGAATAAGGGAATCATTCCGACCCGTATTCAGGCTGGCGGTGGTCAGGCTGCGTTCAATATTGATGTCAAATCGTTACTCACTCCAACGATCCCTTTGGAAGTGCTGGTCATTTTCTGTCGTCAGCTATACAGCTTAACTAAAGCCGGAGTTCCCTTGCTGCGCTCGATGAAAGGGTTGAGTCAAAATAGCGCCAACAAGCAACTTCATCAAGCGCTTGAAGCGGTCACTCAAGAGCTAACCAACGGTCGCAGTTTGTCGAATTCAATGCAAATGTATCCTAAAGTGTTTAGCTCACTGTTTGTCTCTATGGTCCATGTCGGGGAGAACACAGGTCGTCTTGATCAGGCCTTGTTGCAACTGGCGAACTACTATGAGCAGGAAGTTGAAACACGTAAGCGTATTAAAACAGCGATGCGTTACCCGACGTTTGTGATCAGTTTTATTGTGGTCGCGATGTTTATTCTCAACGTTAAAGTGATCCCTCAGTTTACCAGTATGTTCGCTCGCTTCGGTGTCGATCTGCCACTGCCAACACGAATCCTCATTACAACGTCAGAATTCTTTGTTAACTATTGGTTGGTTCTGGTCGCTATCATGATAGGTGCCTTATTTGCCCTGAAAGCTTGGATCGGGACTGCCAATGGCCGTGAGCAGTGGGATAAGTTTCGCTTGAGAATGCCTGTGGTCGGAGAGTTGATCAATCGAGCTCAACTGTCACGATTTTCAAGAACCTTTGCCTTGATGCTTAAGGCGGGGGTACCGCTTAATCAATCATTGGCTTTATCTGCGGAAGCGTTAGGAAATCGATTTCTAGAAAACCGACTTCTTGAGATGAAATCCTCCATTGAAGCGGGCAGCCCTATATCATCGACAGCAATTAATAGCGGCATCTTTACACCATTGGTTATTCAGATGATTTCTGTCGGCGAGGAGACGGGGCGAATAGACGAACTACTACTAGAAGTAGCTGACTTCTATGACAGAGAAGTGGACTATGACCTAAAAACACTAACAGCACGCATCGAGCCGATATTGTTGGTGATTGTCGCCAGTATGGTGTTAGTGCTTGCGCTGGGTATCTTCCTGCCGATGTGGGGCATGCTTGATGCTATCAAGGGTTAATGCGGCACTGTTCCTTCAGCGCTCAAGATTAATCACTTGGTTGCTGGTGGTGATGGTTCTGACTCTCAGCTTGCTACTCGCGTGGCAGAATGTAGAAGTTAAGGCCAACGATTCTGCTTTTTTGCTGGCGACGCAAAGAGTGATTGAACGAGCGAGTTACTTTAAGCAGCAGTGGTTATTGGCAAAGAGAAATACGCCGTTAGAGGTTGATGGTAGGGTGTTGAACTACACTAATAGTGGGTGGATTGAACCGCTTGATAGTGACAGACAGAATAGCTGTATTTTTTGGTTAGAGGTTCTATACCCAGAGAAAGAAATCCTAGGTAAAGAGCCATGGAAGATAGTCGATGATTCAATAGGCACCAGCTACAGTTGTAGCTATTTTTATCAGCAAGGCAGAGTGTTCACTATCAATCTGATCGGTAACAAGTTTTCTGCTAAAGTTGGATTCTTAGCTGAGTCTCATAATTGAAGTTTGGCTTCTAGCAGAAGTAAGAAAATTCCGTATAATACGGTGTACTAAATAGTAGGTTATTAATTTATGGCTAACAAACAGTCTGGTTTTTCATTGGTTGAGTTGGTCGTGGTCATTGTCGTGGTAGGTTTACTTGCCGTGGCGGCGTTACCGCGCTTTTTAGACGTGACTGATGAAGCAAAAAAAGCCAGTGTTGAAGGTGTTGCTGGCGGATATGCGACGGGCGTGTTATCGGCTAGAGCCCAGTGGGAAGCAGAGGCGAGACCCTCGGTGACCATTGATGGTACAACACGTAATACAGTGAACTATGACGGTGTTGATTTTTGGCTTACAAGTTCTGACCAAGCTGGTGGGGATTTTAGAGATGGCTATCCGTATGCCATCAACAACGGTGACAATAGTTTTCCTGCCGGACTGACCAATGATATTTGTATCGAACTCATGTCTAACCTACTTCAGAATCCGCCAAGAGTGGGCACAACTGCTCAAGCTGAGGCCGATTCAAATATTAAGTATTCAGCCCAGGCTGATGACGCGGCTTCAACTTGCACCTATATTCAGCAAGAGGGTAATAGCGAAAATCAGTTTGTTTATGAAATTGAAACGGGTCGTGTGACCGTAACTCTGCAGTAATGCGCTATAAAATAGAGAGATAGAACGATGAAAAGACAAGGCGGTTTCACCCTTATTGAACTTGTGGTAGTCATTGTTATTTTGGGTATTCTTGCCGTCACTGCGGCACCACGTTTTTTGAATATTCAAGACGATGCGAGAATTGCTACGCTTGAGGGTTTAGCTGGAGCTATGCAGGGTGCGGCAGGTATTGTATATGGTAAGTCAGCGATTGAAGGACGCGAAGCTCTTGAAGATTCCACGGTTACTATGAGTGGAACTACAATTAATACCGCTTATGGTTATCCGAAAGCAACTGATGCAGATTTGTCTGCAATTGTTACTGGGTTAGGGACTGGTGAGGATTTCGAATATATTAAAAGTTATACCGTAGTTAGTGCGGCGGCATCTTCATTTGGTATCCCATCATACACTACTAGCTGTGTTCAATATGTACAGTCGACAAGTTTAACTGTTGCAGCTAGTGTCTCAGTTGTCAGTGGTGCTGTGTGCACTAACAACTAGAAGTTAAAAAAGGCCAGCAACGCTGGCCTTTTTCTTACGTTATACCATCATCTTTCAGTCCCCATCACGCAGCTCTTTTGCACCAACTGATATACTTTAAAGGTCTCCCTTCACGGTACTAGGCATGATTAAGTCGAAGTTCTCTGGTTTTACATTAGTTGAGTTGATTATTGTCATCCTACTTATTGCGATTGTTTCTGCGTATGCTAGCAGTCGTTATGCTGGTACCTCTGGCTTTTCTCCCTTTGTTGCTCAAGAGCAGGTAATTTCGGTTATTCGTCAGGTTCAGGTTAACCGCATGCAATCGAATAGGGAGGCTTCATGCGCTGACGATAGCAATACCGCTTTGCGAATATCTTCAACCTGCTTGGGTTCAGTTGAAGGTTGTGTGCTTTCTAATACACAAAGGAGCGACTGGGTGTCTATCGATGGAGTGAATTTTACTCCAGCTTTGAATTGCTTAGAGTTTAATTTACTTGGAGAGCCAAGTGATGCGGTTAATATACAAATCCGCTCAGGTTCTTCTACCTGCCTAGTCTCGATTGCACAAAATGGTTATGTATCACAAGGGAACTGCTCATAATGGAAAAGGTGGAGTCTCGCTTTAAGGGTTTTACCCTTATAGAAAGTGTGATTGTGATAATTATCATGGGCCTGGCGATGATCACGATTACTAATTTTCTTGTTCCACAAATATCCCGTTCTGCTAACCCTCATTATCAAACCCGAGCAGCAGCGTTGGGGCAAAGTGTGATGACGCAAATTTTGGCACGAGGGTTTGATCATAACAGTGACTTCACTGGTGGAGTTAGGCGTTGCGGTGAAGTAATCGCAGGACAGGCTACCGTTAGTTGTACTGCTCAGGCTGATTTTGGTGCAGAAGAGGACGTTGGGGTTGAACCAGAAGCAATTCGCCCAGACCTCTATAACGATGTTGATGATTTTATAGGCTGTTGGGAGCCACAAGCGGCAAATGGTTGTCGTGATCTAAATTTGTTATTAGCTGATAATAGTTATCGTAATTTCCGCTTGGACATTAGTGTTAGTTATGCCAATGGGACAAGCTTAAAAAGAATTAGACTGACAATCTCGGCAACAAATCAATCCCCAGTTAACTTAAGCGCTTATCGAGGTAATTACTGATGAGAGCAAAAGGTTTTACGCTAATTGAAATGGTGATTACTCTGATTGTCGGGGCGATTTTAGTTTTGGGTATTGCTGGTTTTGTAGAGCTAGGAGCGCGGGGTTATACAGATACTATTGACCGCCAGCGTTTACAAACTCAGGCGAAGTTTGTTTTAGAGAAAATGTCGAGAGAAATACGTCACGCTGTACCAAACCTATTTCGCTCACAAGATAATTGTGTGTTTTTTTATCCAATTGTTTACTCGGGATTCTATGCATTATCAGGGAATGATGTGGAGTTTATTGTTGGTCAACGAGATGACCTCAATGCAAATAGCTTTGACGGTTTATCCCTGATTATTAATCCCACAACTAACCTTGGTGTTCGTGATGACTCTATAATTTTGACCAACAAAGTGTCTGTGTTGGCTAATCAGGTTTTCTCATTAGAAAATGAAGCCAGTAATCTTCGCAGTGAATCAGTGGCTAAACGTTATTATATTTTCAATCGCAATCAAGAGCGTAGTTACTGTATTTCAGCTGGAGTAGGTCAAGGACGAGTCGAACGAGATGGTGATGCTCTTTCAGATTTTGTCGTGATAGGAACTCTTAACTATATCCCCGCGACTGTGCAAAACAACGGATTGGTTCGGGCGAATTTAACTTTTAGTCAAAATGGTGAAACAACGAATTTTGAGCAGGATATACAGGTGATTAATGTACCGTAAACATGAGCAAGGGAATCTCTATGTTGTTGTGATATTTGTGCTTGTTGTTATGGGCTTTTTGGCTACGGCATTAAGTCGAATAGAGCTATCTAATAGCGATGCTCATACTCGCGATGTATTGGGAACACAAGCTTGGTTGTTAAGCCACTCAGTGAACGAGCTTGCATTAACTCTGTTTTATCCCCTTAACTCAACCGAGTCCTCGGTTGCTGCGCATTGCGACCCCGATTCAAACAGTAATACCACAGATGTCTCCGCGGAATTGCAAAATCGAGCCAACGCGCTTATTTCAACGGTTGCAAGCTGTAGAAACGTCGAGCTAAGCTGTACTTTAAAGGGGCCACTCGATGGTGAGACATTCTATATATTCGAGAGCAGTGTGACGTGTGGTTCAGGATTATCTGAGGTCGTGAGAAGTCAGCAAGCATGGGTGAAGGAATAATGTACAATGATTAGGCACTTGAACTGTCGAATTAGACTGTTAACTTTATTGTTCATTACACTGTTGTTGCCTTCACTTGCCGTGGCGAAAAATTACTATCTAAATGATTTAAATGACTTTGCGGCATTGTGTTCAGGTGGCGTCTCATACAGCCCATCTCCTGCCCTAAGGCATTATTACTGTAATGGTCAATTCATCGCGCGAAACAGCACAATATATGTCAATAATGGCTCGACTATTGTTGCGTATGGTGGTTATAACCTAGATAACTCGCAGATTGGGCAGTTAGGTGTAACAACCCAGTTACAATCAAGTAATTGGAGTTCAGTCAGTTACTTCGATGACTCGGTTATCTATGGGAATATTAACTTACACACGGGGCTCCAACTATCGGGTACCTATGTTTACGGTTACCTCAAAAATAACGTTAATCAAAATATCTCGATTAATGACGGGAGCTATATCTCGGGTTACGTAGAGGGATTTGGGCGTATTGAGGTCAAAAATTCACAAGTTTATAGTGATGTTTGGAATAATACGAACCAGTCAATCTACATTCATGCAGGCGCGCATATTGAGGGAGGTATTAATGCGGGCACACAAGTAACCATTTTGGATTCAGTGATCAATGGTAACGTAGTCAATCGATCCAATACGGATATTTACATTGGCAATGACTCTCAAATCAATGGTTACGTTGATGTTGGAACCACGCTTACAATAGATGATTCCGTGATACAAGGGAGAGTCTCCAACCGCAGCAATAATCGGATTTTTGTTACGAATGCCTCACGTGTTGATAGTGACGTCATTAGCTTTGGAGAGGTATTTTTAACCGATGTTGAAATAGTCGGTAATGTACAAAGTTATAATCATCATATCAATTTAGACAACACAGTTGTTCGTGGAGACGCCACGGCAGCAAATAACAGCTGGGCCACAATCTTCTTTCGCAACGAGAGCGTGGTTGAAGGGCAGTGCTTATACAGAACTGATCCAGTCAATGCCTGTGATGGCACAACTCTTAGCCCTATAGCTAAGTATCATTTTGATGAAAGCCTCTGGGCAGGTGGTATGACATATGATGTTGTTGATAGTGTTGGCGGTTATGATGGTCGTGCTGTTAACAATCCAAATCTAAATCATGTCCCTTTCTTGCCGGCCTTAGAGAATAACTCACTAGATTATGGTACTTGTGGTTATGCAGAGTTTAATAATCGCGATAACTCTTTTGTTCAAGTTGACCATTCACAAGGTCTTAGTTTTGAAGACGATTTAGCTGTGTCAGCGTGGGTTAAGTTAAGTGACGGATACCCGCGCTCTGGACAACTGTTTACTATTGTGGCTAAAGATACAAACTATGAGTTTCACATCAATAGCCAAGGAAAAATTTACTGGTATTGGTTGCAAAAAAACAATCAGGTCAAAACATTAACCAGCAATACCACGATACAATTAGATACTTGGTACCATATTACTATTGATTACGATGCGAGTAGAAAGAACCAGCAAGCCAAATTATATATTAATGGTTCTTTAGATAAGGTCGTAGGGGGCAATGGCAAGCGAAAGCTGAAAACTAATTTCGAAGCTTTACGTTTAGGAAATGATGCCAATTTTACCACTCGCTCTTTTAACGGATACATAGACGAAGTAACCATTTTTGACCGTTCACTTTCAGACTCTGAAGTATCCACACTCTATCGGCAGCGACACTTATGTGAACCTACAGAAGAACAACTTACTTTCGTCATAGAGCCTCAGTATGAGTTTGCACTTACCTGTGAGGAGTTACCTGTTCTATTTAAAACCATCAATGAGAATGGCGTAATCACTCAACCAGCAACCCCAAATTTTACAGTCAATGCCAATCCTTTCTCTTCAAGCAAGTGGTGCGATAACGGAAATTGTAGTGTTAATGGTTCAAATTATTCCTCTAGTTTGGTGAATGGACAAAAGACACTGCATTTACGTTCAACTGATGTAGGGAGTTACTCGATTTCAGGTTCATGGAATGGAGAAAACGGTCCAGCTAGCAATCAGGTTAACTTTGTACCGTACAAATTTGCGGCCAGTGATATCAACGTTATTGCTGGAAGAGAATATGAACAATCACTTAGTGTGCTGGCGTGTAATGATGGAGCATCGACAGTGGTCAATTACACTGGCACCCCAACGGTCAATTGGCTGCTGCAATTGCCGTCTACAGGGATAATTGGCAGTACACCGGTGTTTAGCCCGGTTTTTCAAAATAACAGTGCAGTATTGACGCCAATTCAGGTAAATGAATCAGGTGTCTTTAAGGTGCAAGTTCAAGATAGCGCATTTCCGTGCAGTGAATTAAGTGATTGTCCAGAGAGTGGCATTGCAAGTTTGGCGGGTAGCTTCTTGGTTAATGCACGTCCATGGACATTTGCGATTTGTAGTGATGATGATATTTCAGGTACATCGAATGGCGGCGTCGGATATAAAGCCTCGGGGGAGAGCTTTGACGTTCAAGTAAAACCAATTATTTGGCAGAGTGGAGGTGCAGTTTCCGGTCCGATAGAGGTTGCAGGACTATGCAATGTGCCCGTAACTAGGAATTTCTTTGATTCCAATTCCGTCTCAACTGCAGTTGAACTAACTCACCAAATAGACTCACCAACTGGCGGAGATCCTGGTCAACTAACTGGTAAGTTGTCGGTTGAACATGATGAGAAAGCATCCAGTGGTAATTATTTTGAGTTCCCAGATTTGAGTTGGAGTGAAGTGGGGAGTGTTCGTTTGCAAGCCGAAAGCTCAAACAGTTACTTAGGGATGGACATTAATCAAGGTTTCCGTCCTATAGGACGCTTCTACCCAGACTATTTTACCATCGAAAGTAATGCGTGGAATGACTCAGTCACCGCAGGGGCTATTCAAGGTTTTACCTATATGAATCAGCCTTTTGAAAGCGTATTGGCAACTGTTGGAGCGTTTAACGTACAAGGTGGTACAGTGAAAAACTACGGCCTGTTCTCTAATGATTTACAAGCAGTGTTTTTCATGGATAACCAAGATAGGCTGCTCAATGCTGATGCTGCTAGTCTCGCTATGAACTCCGATTATCAAGCCCATCAATGGCGATTGAATAGCTCTCAGATTATCTGGAGTAAGGCTCCTAACTTCACTCCCGATGGTCCATATAATTACTTCTCAGGTGATGCTCTTGAAGTGAGTTTGCAGATAGAACCTTCATTGATAGGCGACCCTGTACGCTTTAAGCAGTCCTCTAGTGACCTCGAACCTACCAGCAGTCAGGTGTTACCTGATGAGCAACCCCGCCTCGTTTTTGGTCGATTCAATATGACAGATGTGGGAGGGGTAGAAGCGGCCACGTTACCTGTACCATTACAAGCTCAGTACTGGAATGGCAGTCGCTTCATCACTAATCCTGAAGATAGTTTCTCCTCCTTTGACAGTACACATTACTGCACAGAAATGATCTGGCCTAACGAGAGCGATAAGGGAGATAATGTTCGTCTAACTGGTGTTGGTACATTGGTTGATGGTGCTTCGTCTGCGATTGTTGCGACACAAAACACCCCGAATCGCGAGCAAATCGAAATTTGGTTGAGACTTGATGCTAGTGCTTCATCGGCCACTTGTAATGGCACCAATAATGGTCAAACTTGGCTAATGTATGACTGGGATCAGAATCAGATTAATGAGGAAAACCCCTCAGCAGTGGTGACGTTCGGAATTTATCGAGGAAATGATCGGGTGATCTTCAGAGGTGAACCGGGCTTAACTGGGCAGTAATTTCTGTGTTTTTTTTGCCCATCGTTAGGAATCTGTTAGAAATTGCGTGTTTCAGCCCATGTTTACACTTCAATGCCTTGCTGTAGCGGCAAGGCATTGGTACATTTAGTGCAATTTTCTATCTTATAATTCTTTCAGGACGAGCGAAGAATATGTTCAAAAAACTTCGTGGCATATTTTCAAATGACCTATCTATCGATTTAGGTACTGCCAACACTCTTATCTACGTTAAAGGACAGGGCATCGTCCTAGACGAGCCTTCTGTCGTTGCAATTCGTCAAGACCGCAACCGTGCGGGCAAAAGTGTCGCTGCTGTCGGACACGCCGCAAAGCAGATGCTAGGCCGTACTCCAGGTAACATCTCTGCAATCCGTCCAATGAAAGATGGCGTTATCGCTGATTTCTACGTGACAGAAAAAATGCTTCAGCACTTTATTAAACAAGTGCATGACAATAGCGTACTAAAACCAAGCCCACGTGTACTTGTTTGTGTCCCTTGTGGTTCAACTCAAGTAGAGCGTCGTGCAATCCGTGAATCTGCGCTAGGTGCAGGTGCTCGAGAAGTTTATCTAATTGACGAACCTATGGCAGCAGCGATTGGTGCAGGTCTACGCGTTTCTGAGCCAACGGGTTCCATGGTGGTCGATATTGGTGGTGGTACGACGGAAGTTGCGGTTATCTCACTAAATGGCGTGGTTTACTCTTCGTCAGTGCGTATTGGTGGTGACCGTTTCGATGAAGCGATCATCAACTATGTGCGTCGTAACTACGGTAGCTTGATTGGTGAAGCAACCGCAGAGAAGATCAAACATGAAATCGGTTCTGCTTATCCAGGTGATGAGGTTGAAGAGATCGAAGTTCGTGGTCGTAACCTAGCAGAGGGTGTGCCGCGTAGCTTTAGCCTAAACTCCAATGAGATTCTTGAAGCACTTCAAGAGCCACTAACAGGTATTGTTTCTGCAGTAATGGTTGCACTTGAGCAATGTCCACCAGAGCTTGCTTCTGATATCTCAGAAAACGGTATGGTACTAACGGGTGGTGGTGCGTTACTTAAAGATCTTGATCGTCTTCTGACTGAAGAAACAGGTATCCCTGTTGTTATCGCAGAAGATCCACTAACGTGTGTTGCGCGTGGTGGTGGTAAAGCTCTTGAAATGATCGATATGCACGGCGGCGATCTGTTTAGCGAAGAATAATTGATTGATCTTGGCGTAACGCCAAGATTGGCAAGATAAGGATCTCATATTCTATGAAGCCTATTTTTGGCCGGGGACCTTCACTTCAGCTACGTCTGTTTTTTGCCGTCATTCTATCAGCCAGCCTAATGCTGGCTGATAGTCGTTTAGGCGCATTTGCCCACGTACGTTATCTGCTCAATAGTGTAGTAGCCCCAATCCAATATTTAGCGGATGTTCCTCGCGTAATGTTTGATGGCGCTTATGAGCGTTTTAACATCCGTCAAGATTATATGGAAAGCACTCGTACGCTTAAGCGCGAGGTGTTACGCCTTAAAAACGATCTACTGCTGCTTGATCAGTATCGTGAAGAAAACCAGCGATTACGAAAGCTACTGGGTTCATCATTTATTCGAGATGAACGCAAAGTGGTGACCGAAGTGATGGCGGTTGATACCTCGCCATATCGTCATCAAGTGGTGATAGATAAAGGTCAGATTGACGGTGTTTATGTCGGACAACCAGTCGCCAATGAAAAAGGCATCGTGGGTCAAGTCACCTTCGTGTCGGCTCACAACAGCCGAGTGTTGCTGTTGACTGATAGCCTTAGCGCCATTCCTGTGCAAGTGATTCGCAATGATATTCGAGTTATCGCCTCGGGAAATGGTAAGTCAGATCGTATCAATCTTGATCACATCCCAATCAGTTTAGATATTGAAGAGGGTGATCTATTAGTGACATCGGGTTTAGGTGGCATTTATCCAGAAGGCTTCCCTGTGGCACATGTTGCCGAGGTTGAGCGAGATACTGCTCGTGAATTTGCTGTGATTGAAGCAGAGCCTGTGGTCGACTTTGAACGCTTACGTTACTTGCTATTGATATGGCCGAATGATTCTCGTCAGGAGAAGATCCAACAAGTACTGCCTGAGAATTTGGAGGAGTAATACCAATGGCGAATAGTGTACTAAAAGGTAAGCTTGTCATTGCTTGCTCTTTCTTAATCGCATTGACACTCCAGACCATTCCTTGGCCTGGTATGCTTGACCTACTACGCCCATCTTGGTTGCTGTTAGTAGCTTGCTATTGGGTTTTGGCTCTGCCTCATAGAGTGAATGTCGGCAGTGCTCTGATTTTGGGTCTTCTATGGGACTTGTTGCTCGGCTCAACGCTAGGAATTCGCGGTATGATGATGTCTATCGTGGTCTATCTGGTGGCGTTGAACTTCCTTGTGATTCGCAACATGGCTCTTTGGCAGCAAGCCATTTTAATTGGCATTATGTCGATGGTCTTAGATGTACTGATCTTCTGTGGTGAGTATTTGATTCAGGATGTAACGTTTAATCCAGTTTCTCTTTGGAGTGGTTTGATTAACTGCATACTCTGGCCATGGATGTTCCTCTTAATGCGTCGCGTTAGACGCCATTGGCATATACGATAATAAATGAATACATCACTGATTTTGGCCTCAGGCTCGCCGAGACGCAAAGAGCTGCTTGCACAGTTAGGCTACTCATTTTCTGTTGTTGTTACCGACGTGGAAGAGTGTCTCAAGCCAGGAGAAAGTGCGCAGCAATACGTCGCGCGGCTGTCTAAAGATAAGGCGATGGCTGCGGCTAAGCTTGAACCAGAATCAGTGGTGATTGGCTCTGATACCATCGTTGTTTGTGACGATATGGTATTGGAAAAGCCGCATGACTTGGCGCATGCTAAACAAATGTTATTGATGCTTTCTGGACGAGCGCATCAGGTGATGACAGCGGTGACTGTCGCAACACAAGAGATTCAAGAAACTGTAGTGGTCTCTACAGACGTATGGTTTAAAACCCTGTCAGAACAAGAAATAGAACAATATTGGCAAACGGGTGAACCGTGCGATAAAGCTGGTAGTTATGGTATTCAAGGAATTGGTGGGCGATTTGTAACGCGTATAGAAGGAAGTTACTACGCGGTTGTGGGCCTGCCTCTTTATGAAACCGACCAGCTCTTGCAAAAATTTTTATAATTTATTTTGAGGTGCGCTCATGAGTGCAGAGTTGCTTATCAACGTGACCCCGAGTGAAACTCGAGTGGCCATGATTGAAGGGGGAACCCTACAAGAAATCCATGTTGAACGTGAAGCAAAACGCGGAATTGTCGGAAACATCTATAAAGGCAAAGTGAGCCGAGTCCTACCGGGCATGCAGGCTGCATTTGTTGATATCGGCTTAGAGAAAGCGGCCTTTCTTCATGCTTCGGATATCGTGCCACATACTGAGTGCGTTGCTGAAAATGAGAAGCAGCAGTTTCAGGTTCGTGATATTTCTGAATTGGTACGCCAAGGTCAGGACATTGTCGTTCAAGTGGTAAAAGATCCTCTCGGGACAAAAGGTGCCCGCCTAACGACCGACATTACTCTGCCGTCGCGTTACCTAGTCTTTATGCCTGGGGCGAGCCATGTTGGAGTATCGCAGCGAATTGAGAGTGAAGAAGAACGCAATCGACTGAAAAAAGTGGTCGGTCACTACTGTGATGAAAACGGCGGTTTTATCATTCGTACGGCGGCTGAAGGTGCGGATGAAAAAGAGCTCTCCCAAGATGCAGCTTTCCTGAAGCGTCTATGGTCAAAAGTCATGGAACGTCGCAGTAAGTACAAAACACGTTCGACGCTCTATGGCGAACTTGGTCTTTCTCAACGTATCTTACGTGATTTTGTCGGCACTGAGCTTAACAAAATCTTGGTCGACTCCCGTACAGAATTCGAGAATCTCAAAGAGTTCACTTCGGAATATGTCCCTGAATTAACCGAAAAGCTAGAGCTGTACGAAGGCGACAAACCCATCTTTGATATGTATGACACCGAGAATGAAATTCAACGCTCTCTTGAGCGTAAAGTGGATTTGAAATCAGGTGGTTATCTGATCATTGATCAAACTGAAGCCATGACAACGGTGGATATCAACACGGGTGCGTTCGTTGGGCGACGCAATCTCGAAGAGACGATTTTCAACACCAATATCGAAGCGACTCAGGCGATTGCGCGTCAACTTAGATTACGTAATCTTGGCGGGATTATTATTATCGATTTCATCGATATGGCGTCAGATGAGCATCGCAACCGTGTTCTTACATCTTTGGAAGCCGCGCTAAGCAAAGATCGTGTCAAAACCAATATCAATGGTTTTACTCAGCTTGGATTGGTTGAAATGACCCGTAAGCGTACTCGCGAAAGCATTGAGCACATCTTGTGTTCTTCGTGCCCTACGTGTGAAGGTCGTGGCAGCGTTAAAACTGTTGAGTCTGTATGTTATGAGATCCTACGTGAAATTACTCGCGTCAATCGTGCTTACGATGCGGATAAGTTTGTTGTCTACGCATCCCCAGCCGTTGCAGATACCTTACATGGTGATGAGTCTCACGCATTGGCAGAGCTTGAAGTCTTTATTGGTAAAGAAGTAATAATTCAGGCAGAACCTTTGTACATTCAAGAACAATTCGATGTCGTAATGATGTAAAGGTTGTTTGTGAGCTCAACTACCCCTCGCCTGCTTAGAATATTGCTTTGGTTCACTGTAACGGTATTAGTGTTTTTAGCGATTACCGTTACAGTGCTGCGTATAACCTTACCTCAACTCAACCATTTCCAACCGCAAATTCAGGCTTGGATCAATCAGGGCTCAGGACTTGATTTCAAAGTGTCTGATTTACATGGTTTTTGGCGAAATTCGCACCCTTCGATATCTCTGAAAGGGGTCAAGGCCAATACGCCTGAGAGCAGTGGTATTCATTTTTCAGCAGATACCGTTGAAGTTGAACTTGATCTATTCCAGTCACTGATTCAGAGAGAGCCAGTCGTTGCTGAGCTCAAAATCTATCAACTTAATCTTGATATCACATCGGTTGAGTGGGCCAATACTGAGCAATCGCCGGAATTGAAGCCTCAAGGCGAGCAGAAAGGGGTATTGGAGCAGCTAGACAAACTCCTTCTACGCCAGCTCGACAGTTTCTCTCTAACTCAATCGAAAATTGATTTTCTCGGTATTGATGGAACGCCTCGCACGCTAGCGATCGCTAAACTGAAATGGCAAAACAATGGCCGTCAGCACTTAGCGGATGGCGAAATCAGTTTGGCTAATAGTGAACTCAATTCTGCGCAAGTTAGAGCCGATTTTGTTGATTTTGGCTCGCTGGTTGATGTGAGTGGTGAGTTCTATGTATCCGCTCAAAACGTCTTAGTGACGCCTTGGTTAACAAAGTATCTTAAGACTGAAACGGGTATTGAAAAAGGCCAACTGAGTTTTAGTAGCTGGTTAACGTTGGAACGAAGCCAACCACTCAATGCCTATGTTGAACTGGAATCTTCTGAATTAAGTTGGAAGGAAGGGCAACGGCATGAACTGTGGATTGAATCTGGAGTTCTTGAGTTAGAACCTAAGTCAGATGGTTGGCAAGTTAACGCTCACTCACTCAATCTGAGTACAGATGACAAGCAGTGGCCTGTGCTTGACGCAGCCTTTGACTGGCAACCTGACCAGTGGCGATTGAACGTATCTCAACTGGATATTTCGGCTATTACCCCATTAGTTAAACTCGCGCCGGACTCTAAAATCACCACAGAGTTACTTCAGAAGTTATCTTTGGGTGGTTTAATTGAAGATGTGCGAGTGTCTATGGGTGAATCAATAGATTCGCTGAAGTATTCGGCACAGCTATCTCAAGGCACCATGTCACAATGGGAGTTGCTGCCGGGTATTCACCATCTGTCGGCATCGATTTCTGGTACCCCAACTCAAGCTAAGGCGAGCGTTAACTTAATCGACGATGTTTTACCTTATGGTGAAGTGTTTCAAGCCCCGTTAAATATCAAGCAAGGACAGGTTGATATTGTATGGCAAAAAGACGACACGGGGTGGCGTCTATGGGCAGATAAAGTCACTGCGGCGACGCCTGATTTACAAGTTCTTGGCGCGTTTCGTCTTGATTTTCCAGATAACAAAAGCCCGTTTCTTTCCTTCTATGCTGAGGCCAATCTTTTCAATGCGGGAGAAACTTGGCGTTATTTGCCTACATTAGCATTGGGATATGAACTTACAGACTATCTCAGCACCGCCATCCAAGGTGGTAAAGTCAATGCGGCGAAGTTGCTATGGTATGGGGAGCTCGCTGACTTCCCGTATAAAAATAATGACGGTATGTTTCAGGCTTGGGTAGGACTCAAACAAGCAAAATTCAGTTTTGATACGGCGTGGCCACCAATTACCGATCTTCAGCTTGATCTGTTGTTTCAAAACGACGCAATGTACCTAGATTCACGAAGTGCAACCCTGATGGATATGACGGCCAAACGCATTACTGGTCGTATTCCAGAATTAGCCGAAGGTGGGCATATAGAGATCGAAGCACAGGCTATCGCACAAGGGAATGCGGTCAGAGATTATATGACGGCATCTCCGCTAGTGGATTCAGTTGGCGCAGCGTTAACAACGATTCAGGTTGATGGCAAAGTGGAATCCAGTTTCCAGCTTAATATCCCGTTTAGTGCCGATAAGGAAGCAAGAGCTTGGGGATACGCCGATCTTGCCGAAAATTACGTCACCATTGAATCACCACCGATGACATTAGAAGCGGTTTCGGGAAGGGTAGAATTTGACAACGATGTTGTCAGTGCTGCTGGTTTATCCGCCGATATACTCACTCAGCCCGTTTCAATTGATTTTCGTGGGGAGAACATTGCTCAAGGGTATGGCGTAGCGATTAATGTGGTTGGTGACTGGGATGTAGAACCTCTGACTCCTTATCTTGGCAACCGCTGGCTTGATCCTCTGGAAGGTCATGCGCCTTGGCTGATGGATATCGACATTCAGCTTAATGACATTGGTTTCACTTATCAGATAGATACTGAAGCCGATCTAAAATCGATTACCAGTCATTTTCCCGCGCCTTTAGCGAAAGCAAGCGGAATGGCAGGCAAAGGACGACTACAAGCGTCGGGTAACCAAGAAAGCATTACGGCTCGTGTACAATTGCCAAACTTTAAATATCAAGCCGAAATTGATATTCGACCAGACACGCCTGTGTTGACCGATACGAATCTTGTTTTAGGCAAAGGTAGCTTCAAAATTAGTCCGGTTGCTGGACATCAGGCTCAGATCAGGCTTAACAAGCTAGATCTCGACCAATGGATTGATCGACTGGCGAGTGAGCAAGGGCCTTCAGAAGCCGTGTTGGCACAGATGAATACGCCCAAAATTCCCCTACCCGCTAGAATTGATATTGATGCCAAGGAGCTGACTTTAGCGGGTATTGAGTGGAACGATGTCGATTTCTCGGCGAAGAGAAAAGGGCTTGGTTGGTACATGAGTTTAGATAGTCAGGAGGCAAAAGGTGAAGCATCTTATCTTGAGCCGTATGACTTATCGGTTTCACTCCAGCGTCTGCATGTTTACGTTCCTAAATTGGATTCTGCCGAGTACAAAGATAAAACCATGTTTGACAGTGACGCTCAGCAAGCGCCGTTGATTAGCCATTTTGATCGAACCTTCCACCAGCAAGTACCGAATATCACTCTCGCCATCGATGATTTTTGGCTCCAAGGGTATAAAGTCGGTAAGACTCACCTCGATTTGCAGCGACAGGGCGAGAAGTTGGAGTGGAAGAAGCTGACTTTCGAAAGCGGCAGCAATAAGGTCGACATGAAAGGATGGTGGCAGTTGAACGATACCCTGAGCCATACTCGTTTCGATGTGTCGATGTCTGGTGAAAACAACAGTGATGTTATGGAGCGATTTGGTATCTCTTCAGGCATCCAAAAGGCACCGTTTGAGCTCAATGCTAAGGTCGAGTGGGATGGTTCTCCTTGGTCAGGTAAAATTGATACCCTCAAAGGTGAAGTTAACACCAAACTGGGTAAAGGCACGATTTCCGATGTCAGTGGTGCCGCGCGTTTATTGGGCTTGTTCAGTCTTGATTCGATCATTCGTAAAATGCAGCTCGACTTTAGTGATGTTTTTGACAAAGGTATGGCATTTAACTCCATCACAGGCAGTGGTTCTATCCGTAACGGTGTGTTCTTAACAAACGATATCAAGATGGATGCGGTAGCGGGTGAGATGACGATTAAAGGCCTCGCTAACCTCAATACTAGAACCGTGGATGCTGAGGTGAATTTCACTCCTGACATTACCTCCGGTATTCCGGTGTTAACTGCCTTCGCGGTCACACCGCAAACAGCACTTTATGTCTTGGCGATTACGACAGTTATCTCTCCTGTGGTCGAAGTATTTACTCAGGTTAACTATGAGGTAAAAGGCCCGTTAGACGCCCCTATAGTTAAAGAATTGTCACGTAGTAAAGGGGAATTTAAACTCCCTGAAACGCTAAGAGAAGCGATCAAGTAAGGATTTTTGCTCATGGAACGAGTCGGACTCATTCAAATGACATCAGGGCCTAACCCACAGCAGAATATGGCCTATATTCAACAACAGGTAGGTGAGTTGGCGCGTGCAGGGGCTAAATTGATAGTCACTCCGGAAAACGCTCTGGTGTTTGGTAGCCGTAGTGACTACCACCAACATGCGGAGCCATTAGGGGAAGGAACTATCCAGCACTTCCTTGCTCAGTTAGCGCGTGACAATAACGTTTGGCTGTTGATTGGAAGCATGCCAATCAAGCGTGATGTGGGGGTTACAACAACCTCATTACTGTTTGATCCAAACGGAATACGAGTTGCTGATTATGACAAACTACACATGTTTGATGTAGATGTCGCCGATGGACACAAGCGTTACCGCGAGTCAGAAACCTTCACGCCGGGAGAACGAATTGTCTCCTATCAAGCACCGTTTGCCCACCTAGGGTTGACTATCTGCTATGATGTTCGTTTTCCAACCTTATACAGCGAACTGGCTAGATCTGGAGCTAACCTTATTTTTGTTCCTGCGGCTTTTACTGCAGTAACAGGGAAAGCACACTGGGAAATATTGCTACGAGCACGTGCTATTGAAACCCAATCTTGGCTAGTCGCAGTAAATCAAGTCGGAACACACCCGTGTGGACGTGAAACTTGGGGCCACTCGATGGTTATTTCACCTTGGGGAGAGGTTATGAGTAGCCTTTCTGATCAAGCCGATAATTTATTGGTCGATATCGACCTAACTCAAGTAGAAGAATTAAGAGCAGCGATGCCAGTAGCTCAGCATGCTCGATTCAGCAATCAGTTACAACATTAAGAGCAAAGTATGACCATAAATCACGTAGAAGACGCGTTGTTAAAGACCGCCGGGCTCAGCGAACAAGATATTGCTGATACATTGTCGAGCATAGCAACTCGCCAAATTGATTATGCCGATATCTATTTTCAATCGAGTTGGCATGAATCGCTTGTTCTTGAAGATAGCATTATTAAAGATGGTTCGTTCAATATTGACCGTGGTGTCGGCGTTCGTGCAGTAACTGGAGAAAAGACAGGTTTTGCGTACTCTGACCAAATTCACTTGGAAGGTCTTAAGCAGAGTGCAATCGCTGCTCGCGGAATTGCTCAGCAAGGACAGAGCGGCCGTGTACAAGCATTTACGCGCAGTGATAATCAAGATTATTATGCGGCTGTAAACCCACTGGAAAGTTGGGAAAAAGAGCAGAAAACGCAGTTGTTGAAAGAGCTGGATGCTTATATTCGAACTAAGGAACCGTTAATCAAAGAGGTTTCTGTGAGCCTCAGCGGTGTTCATGAGCAGATGCTGGTGGCGGCAACCGATGGCACTTATGCTGGGGATATTCGTCCGCTTGTACGTTTATCTATTAGCGTTCTGGCCCAAAAAGGTGACCGTCGCGAGCGTGGTAGCTCTGGCGGTGGTGGTCGTTTTGGCTACGACTTCTTCCTCACTGAAACTGACGGTGCAAAAGTCGCTTATCAGTATGCTGATGAAGCGATTCGTATGGCTCTCGTTAATCTAGAAGCCGATGCAGCTCCAGCAGGAACAATGCCAGTTGTGCTCGGCTCTGGTTGGCCGGGTGTGTTGCTCCATGAAGCGGTAGGGCATGGTTTAGAAGGTGACTTCAACCGTAAAGAATCTTCGGTCTTTAGTGGTAAGATTGGTGAAAAGGTGACATCAAACCTTTGTACGATCGTTGATGATGGCACATTAAAAGACTTACGTGGCTCTTTGAATGTTGATGATGAAGGCGTGAACGGTCAATACAACACACTGATTGAAAATGGCGTACTAAAAGGCTACATGCAGGACAAGCTCAATGCTCGTTTAATGGGGGTTAACCCGACAGGTAATGGCCGTCGTGAATCCTATGCACATTTGCCTATGCCGCGTATGACTAACACCTACATGTTGCCTGGTCAGCATACACCTGAAGAGATCATTTCAACGGTGAAGAAGGGCCTTTACGCTCCTAACTTTGGCGGTGGTCAGGTTGACATTACATCTGGTAAGTTTGTTTTCTCTGCATCTGAAGCGTATTTGATTGAGGACGGCAAGATTACTCGCCCAGTGAAAGGCGCAACCCTCATCGGCTCAGGTATCGAAGCCATGCAGCAGGTCTCTATGGTAGGTAATGACCTAAGCATTGACCGCGGTGTTGGTATATGTGGTAAAGCAGGCCAGAGCGTACCTGTAGGAGTTGGGCAACCAACATTGAAATTGGACTCAATTACAGTGGGTGGTACGGAGTAGAAATCGAGTACGCATTGCTTCGAGTACCTAGAGCGGACTTCGTCCTTCTAGAGGTAGCGGTGGTAAGTGAGACAAAAATTGAAGGCAGTGATATTTTTTTAGGAGTTAATTGCCTGGATGTAAAAGTAAAGGGTTGACACTTTGTGTCAACCCTTTAAATTTTCGGAACTCGGAACTCGGAACTCGGAACTCGGAACTCGGAACTCGGAACTCGGAACTCGGAACTCGGAACTAGATCCCGTCACGCTCGATAGGGCAACTCATACAACGCGCACCACCACGTCCACGACCCAGTTCATTGCCCGGAATCGTGAGTACTTCAATTCCTGCTTTATCATATTTCTCGTTGGTGTAGACATTGCGTTCGTAGCCGATCACAACCCCTGGCTTGACCGTCAGTACGTTGTTGGCATCATTCCACTGCTCACGCTCCGCTTCGTAACTGTCACCACCAGTAGTGATGATTTTCAGGTAATCGAGCCCAAGAGCTTGTTCAATAGCATGGATAAAGCTTGGCACTTTTTCGACCTTCATATCACCGTGATCTTTTGGTGTCAGGCGCCAAGTATTGAGATCTTTACGCATGATCTCTGGATAGACAGAGAAGGTGTCGATGTCCATATGCGTCATTACGGTATCAAGGTGCATACATGAACGGTGTTTTGGCAACTCAATTGCGATGACTTCTTTAGCTTGACCATGTTTGAACAGACTTGCCGCAAGATTTTCAACACCTTGCGCGGTCGTGCGTTCAGACATGCCGATAAGAACCGCCCCTTTACCAATAACCAGTACATCACCACCTTCAATATTAGCGTTGTCGTAGTGAAGGTCTTCATCGCCAAAATACTTGATGAAATCTTGTCCTGCGAAGACGGGATGCCAACGATAAATTGCTCGTAAATGATTGGTTTCACGTTGACGTGCAGGCTTCATCATAGGGTTGAGCGACACACCACCGTAAACCCAGCAAGAGGTATCACGAGTAAACAAGTGGTTAGGAAGTGGCTCGATAACAAAGTCGAGTGGACGATGCATGCTAGGCAACATAGAGGCTGACTGAATTGGCAGCTCGGAATACGCTAATCCACCTAGTAAAACAGTCGCTAAGTGCTCATTGTCCATCTCTGCGAGATAGTGGCGCAAATCTTTCGCAAATGTCGGCCCATAGCGAAGGTCGGATATCTGGGTATTGAGCAGCCAAGTCTTAGCTTCCTCGACCGCTAAGGTTTCAACAAGTAAGTCGTGTAGTAGTAGTACTTCAACCCCCTGAGAGGTAAGGGTTTGGGCAAACTTATCATGCTCTTCCCCTGCCGCTTCAACCGCGAGAACATCATCAAAAAGCAGTTCATGACAGTTTGAAGGGGTGAGGTGGGTGAGTGCTCGCTCTGGACGGTTTAACAGAACACGTCTTAATTGACCAACTTCTGAGCCTACGTACAACTTACTCATTTTGTATCCTTACATTAAGTTTCAGAGCGTATTTATGGCAAGATTGTTATAAAGATGCAAGCGCACTTACTGGATGTAATAACTGTCAAGTTTGCTTGTTTTAAATTTTAATTCTAGAAATTAACATAAATGTGGGTTTAAATTTTATTTTATATTTGTAAGTCGAAGTGCCAAAGTGTGCGTCGCTATGCGTTCTTAGATCATGGGTAGAGTGAGGATAATTTGACCCAGCGAGCATAGCTATGCAGATTTTAACCAGTCAGATTTGTATTGGTATGTTTTTATGCAGATTGAATGAAGAGTAGGATATGCAAAGGGCATTAATAAAAACGCATAAAGGATACGTTGCTAACATCGGTAGCGGATTGATAGATAATTCTGAATCGAGCAAATGATAAAAAATTGTTAATTTGCGATCTTGTGAGGTCGATCTTACTTGAACTTGGGATTGTAACAGCAGAAAGATCTGGATCCTGTCATATTCCGGGTAGTAATTTTTCTGGATCCATGCGATATTTCGTCGCTGTTAACTAAGATCAACTATGTCACTATCTGGAGCACTAAATATGTCTCACGAAGATGAATATCTATCTGTCGAAGAATTAATTGAGATTCAAAAGGAAGAGACTCGCGAAATCATCCAAGCCCTGCTAGAAGATGGCAGTGATCCAGATGCTCTGTATGAAATTGAGCACCACCTATTTGCTGAAGACTTCAACACCCTAGAAAAAGCTGTTGTTGAAGCGTTCAAAATGGGTTTTGAAGTGCTTGAAGCAGAAGAGACAGAAGACGAAGATGGCAACAAGCTACTATGCTGTGATGCGACAATGGAATCTGCATTGAACGCTGAAGCTATAGACGCGCAAGTTGAAAAACTGGTTCATCTCGCTGAGAAGTACGACATCATCTACGATGGTTGGGGTACTTACTATGAACACCCCTACGATTCTGACGAATATGTGCAACCCGACGATTTTGATGATGAATAAAAGTGAGAATAAATGAGAGCCTTGCCACATGGTGAGGCTTTTTTTTGTCTTTTTGTTGGTAGGTGCAACCATACACCTTTTAATGGTGAGAATGTGTGGTAGGGTAAATGTCAGTCTGGGGATAAAAATGGCAACTAATAAATGGATGAAATCATTTACGACATAAAAACAAAAACAATAAAGCACTTCACTTATCGAAAACCATCAGTATTCATTGATGAAAATGGTGAGCCTCAATACAAGTACTCTCCAAACAAAGACAATCATACTCACATTAAGAAGGTTATCTTCCTGAGTCTAGTTGGTTACAAGAAGGTAAATCTGCTCGATGAGAACGATAAACCAATTAAGGATGAACACGGTAATCCGATTTTCGTTAAAGGGGATTTAGTTTCCTACGAACCAATGAATTACGTAAATGAGTTCATCCTTGCTAAACATTTTGTCTATGAAAAAGAGGATGCTCAGCAAGCCTCTAAGGCTCTCACCCATTATTTCAGGTTTATATTGGACGCTCAGGCGAAATGGGACGATAAGTATGATAATGAAGATTACGATCCTCTATTTGACCCCCCTCGCCCTGCTTGGGATAGCTTTTCTCCCAGAAAACACTTACGTGTCACGACTATGTATAGAAATGCTGTCGAAAAAACCACGCTCGATGGCACCGGATTGGCTAAAACTACTGCAATGTCATACGTGCGCTCAATGGTTGATTTTTACAAATATCACCTCAGGCAGGGCATGAGATTTAACAACCCACCATTTAAATTTGAAACCCTCCTGATTGACTTGGAGACCAGCGATACGGACATGAAAGCTCGCAAACGCAAGGAGATTCAAACTACCGATCTTAAATTGACTTTTCCTAAGTCGAAAAAGAATGACGGTGGAAAACTACCTAATTCTAATCGCGAGTTAAAGCCGCTTACGAATAGTGAGTGGAGGGAAATTAAGAACATTCTTGTTCAAACTAGGCGAGTCCTCAAGAACGTTAGGGGTGAGGAAAAGCTCGTGAGTCTACCTGAGGAATATTGTTTGTTATTTCGCCTTCTTCGGTACACAGGGCTTCGTAAGGAGGAAAGCGCGAGTTTGCACTTAGGGCAAATTATTCGCCCTAATACGAAAGATGCCATGTTGAGGCTGGGTGTCGGTAACCAATATGGCTCTCTGACTAAAGATCCTAGTGGCGGCTATAACAATAAATCTCGCCATACAATTATCCCTAGCTCATTGATGCTTGAGCTTTACGAATACAGTCATTCAGCAAGATACAAAAAGCGCCTAGAGAAATTTAGGGAGAGGTGTGTGATCGAGAGAGAGGCTGGCAATGATGCGTATTTTGATGGTGTCGATGGTGTCGATGAGGGCAAGCAATATCTATTTATTAGCAACTCAGGAGTGCCGATCTTTAAGAAGTTAGAAGAAATCAACACCCGATGGAATGAAGTAAGAAAGACCGCAGGGGTTAATCTGGTCAATGATATTGACGCAGTGGTTCATAACCTTCGCGCTACTTTTGCTGTCTCTATTTTTCGGACGTTGTTGAAAAAAATGAACTCTGACGATGCACTAGCACGAGTGTCAGCACTCCTTGGGCATGAAGACCTATCTACAACCTTACTTTACTTGCAAATAGCCCAAGATCAGCCAACAGGTGATGAAATTTGGGAGGATGTACTGGATTATCTTGGTGTGTTCGATGAGGAAGAAGAATTAGATAACCTCCCTGACGTCGAACAAACTTACAAACATGAGGCATCTCAATGAGTCGTAAAAATCGCTCTAAATCCGTTCAACTTGATGACGATTTTTATGGGCAACCTGCCGCCACGGTTGAGCCGCTTAACTTGTCAGAATTAAAACTGAAGTGTGATGGACTTAGATCCCATATTGATCAACTTGTTTATAAAGGTGCGCCTAACTATGCCCCGCAGGGGGGGAAATTAAAGGGGATGGACTACATCCCTGTTGTGGGTAGAGAGCGATTCGCTCGGGATATCTACCTGCTGCTAAAAACAGATTTCAATCGCACTAAGAGAGGTCATTTTCATCAATTGAGGGGGTATATCCGTTGGCTCGATAATACGCAACGAGAGGCGATTGAGGGCGATTATTTTCACCCAGACCTCTATAACGCCTACATGGACTACAACCAAGAGAAATGTAACCGAGGTGAACAATCGTTGGCAGTGTGGGAAACCAAAAAGAAAATGTTGAGTTTCTTTCTTAGATCCCAGAACCGCACCTTGGAGGCAAAGGGGTTAAAATCCATCAAAAGGATAAAAAAAGAAACTAAATCCCACAAAGGAATTGACATTTCTAGTGAGTTCAAACCGTTAGTTCGATGTTTTATTGCGGCTTTTGGTCAATTTAGAAAGCATTTTCTTGAAGGAACGTTGCCTGACATTCATCCTTTCTGGGATGAAACGAGATTTAATAAGTTGGCAGAAGATAAGGGGTGGGATAACAAAGAGAAAGGATACGAAAAGATAGGGTTTAAATTTGCCGTGCGCACCGAAAATGCAACACGTAATAGTTTTTCTCAGTTGGCTTCGATGCTTGCATTCTGTTTTACAGGGCAGAACACGACCCCTCTCTTAAATCTTCGTTTTAGCGATGTGAGATTTACTGAACAGTCATATGGAAAGGTGTATTTTGATATGACTAAAGCCCGAGCCAAACACCTAGCTTTTGACACCTCTCTGGGGTTTCATAAAAAGACTCAAGAGTTCTTCCATCAATGGTTGAATATTTCTAAAGCACTCCAGAAGGAGTCAGGCACTGATTGGGTTTTTCCTTACTTTATGCAGTCAGGTGAAATAAAAGGTTTTGTCGAAGCAGGGCAAAGCAAACCTCAAAAGACGATTAATACGCTTACGAATAAATTAGGGCTTGCCCATATTACTCCTTCGATATTGCGTCAAACCAAGATCGACACTTTAATGAAGGTGACTGAAGATATTTACCTAGTCTCGATGTCGGCAAATAACGACGTTAAAACGATTAGGGCTAGTTACGCTCATGGCAACGAAAGCGACCATAAACGGGGTCTTGCGGCGTCAAGTGAAGCCCTATATGACGCTGTGAAAAATGGAACAGACCCTTATGAGGCAGCAAGTCAGGCAAAGTACCGCTACGCCGATGTGTTGAGTGATTATGACTATAAGCGGCTGCGTAAAGAAGAACGGGAGAATGACGCACAAACGCCACTTGGTGTTCGCTGTAAAGATGCGAAGAAAGGCGTAGCAAATACGGTTAAGAAAAATTTAGAAAAAATGGGTATTAAACAGTCAGAAGATAAAAAATGCACCGACTTTCTCGGCTGTTTTGAATGTGAATATCATCGGTTGGTGTCTGAGGTAGAAGATATTTGGTTGATGATGTCTTTCAATGACACGTTACAGCAAATGAAAGATTATCCCGCAATTAATAGCCTGCCAACGGATAAGTTTCGCAAGCTGTGCAACACCATAGAATCGATTTTAACGCGATTTAAAGAAGTTTCCCCTGATAATTATGCTCAGGCTCAGGAAAAACATAGCGAATCTCCTCACCCGCTTTACAGTGATGGATATAGCCTAATGGACTTACTGGAGGCATTTTAATGAATAATCACAAACGCAACACCAACAATAACGTGACTTCACTAGCGCCTTTTCAAAAGTCTCCAACGGCGTTTTTAATGGAAGGGTTAGATAAACTTGATGCCAAAGATAAACCATACCACGTAGAGGAGTGGGACTTCTCACCCAAGCATACGGTGGGTGTTCGATATATGTTAACCATGAGTTTTAAGGCAACAAAGCCTGAATATGTTAACGGAATACAGGATGCGTTATATAAGATATATCACGATCACAAGGGTAAAAAATCTTCATATATATCAGTCAGTTCTATGACTTCAATAAAGGGAGCATTGCAGTTGGCCGCAGACGCCTTGGGTAGTACAGAATGGCGCAGCCTAGAAAATACTCGCAACTTCAAATATTTCCTTCGTCAACTGAAACAAAAGAAACTTGGATCTGGCAGTATTTTAAAAATTATTACCTCATTTAACAAATTGACGGAGTGTGGCGAGTTAAACGTCTTCATTGATTCAAAGGCTATATGGAAGTGTGCATCCGGTAATGGCTCAAAACAGCACGTCGCTATTCCCCATCAATTGTATCAGCGCATCCTGTCTCGCGCCCTAGAAGTGGTTGAAAAATATCACCCCTATCGTCATGACATTTCTAATGTTATGACTCAAGCGTATGATATTCAGGAGCGGGTAAAGTCAGGGGAAAGACTGACCACTTGCGGTCGTGGTTTTGGGCGTGATGAACTATCAATGGAAACTAGAGCAGTAAACAGAAGGGTTACCGGAGCTTTAAAACGCATAGCTCATGACATTCCTGACTTTGATGTAAGGTTAGATGGTACATTGCTCTCTGATATTTTGGTCAGTTGTCTAATCGTTACTCAGGGGTTCTCAGGTGTTCGAATTGGTGAGGCGGTAAGCTTTAATTCCGGTAGTGCTAAAAAAGTCACAGTTGATAGCAAGAAGGTCACAGTCCTTACAGGGGAAACAACTAAGCGTAATAATGCTAAGCCTGAGACTGTTACATGGCAATCGCATCCCGCAGCTAAAGCTGCACTAGAGCTAGCCTACGACATGATGGCGGCTAACCGATCGCTTTATCAAAAGGATGTTGATGAAAAAGAAAGACAGGGCGAAACCAAAAAAAATATTCACCATATGAGAAGGCAGGTGGAGTCAGCATTTATAGTGCCTGATGCAACACGTCAAAATAGCAACAACTACATATTCAACCCTAAAAGAGCAATAAAAAATTTCGTCAAAAAACTAGCCTACAAAGCGACTGTTGAAGATGTTGAAGAGTTTAATGATCTTAATCCAACAAGAGAGGGAGAGCTAAAAGTTGGTGGCACATACTCAGGGTTGTCCTCTCACGATTTTAGACGAACTTTTGCGGTATTTTTCGTTCGGTACGGATTTGGTACAGCCTCTGGAATTAAATTTCAGTTCAAGCACGAAAATATCAACATGTCGGGCTACTATGCCAACAACGCTGAACTTGCGCAGATGAATGACCTTCTAATGGATGAAGAAATCCTTGAAGACTTGAAAGTGGCAGGTATTGATTTAGGTGTTGACCTTTTTGATGAAATTTATAATAAAAGTGGGTACTTGAGTGGTGCTAAAGGTGAAGAAATCATGCAAGACCGAATGAGGAGGCTAGAGGCAGGGGAAAGTGTTTTCATGACTCGTGAGGAAATTGAGGGAAACCTTCGTCGCGGAAACTTCCATATTATGCAACTCCCTAGTGGTGCCTATTGTACGAATGCTTCTTGTGACCGAGTGTGCGGGACTTTGTCATTTCGCGCAGAAATCAAAGAGTGTGAGCATAAGGTTGTCACCGATAAAGGTGCCAAAGTGATTGCCAAACAACGAGATCGGCTGATTGTTAAGTTTACGAACCTAAATACTGGCGATCCACTGAAAAGCTCGATTCTAACTGGTCTAAAACAGAAGATTCAGGTTGAGGAACTGACGTTGAAGGCACACGAAATTCCCTACGAACCGTTCACCGATGAGATCAACTTGAATAATGTTACATAATTCATGATCAAGAAGACATGGAAAGTGTAACGTAAATCAAGAGGCCACAGGAGTTCTGGAATATGGCAACCAAAGACAAGAAAAAACATGAAAATCAAATGTCTTTCATTGATGAGTTCGAATGGAAACATGGTCACGACGGAAAACGTACTGGTGCGGGGTGTAAGAAATCGGCGGTTGAAGCGAAGGTTATGCTTGTGCCAGAGCCACTGTTGGCTAGTTTTAAGCAGCAGATAGAAGAATACAAGCGCTCGATTGCGGCGGAGAAATAGCGATGTCACTTACCAAACAAGACGTACTAAAAAAACTGGTGCAAGCAGAAAAAGGACTTTCTGGAGAAGAAAAACTCCAACTGGCGTTAGATCGGCTACAAGATGGCAAACCTCTGCGAACCAAGACCACAGGTCGCTTGACCCTCAATAAAATCAACAATGAGGCGGGCTTAGGGCGTAGCTACATTCATAAATTCAAAGAGTTCGTTGATAAGGTTGCTAACCCTGCTATCGAGGCATACAACGAAATCCTAGATAACCCTGAACTGTTTGTAGTAGCTCCTCTCACGGAAGATATGAGCGAAATCGATAGGCTCAAAGCTGATTTAAAGAAGCAAACCGAACTCAAAGAAGATTATCGTGCAGAGAGAGATGAGGCGCTAGCCATCAATGATGAACTTGAAGCATTGAATAAGTCGTTAATGTTTAGAGTCTTTGAGCTTCAACAAGAGCTTACTGATAGTGTTGCTGAGTATGAAAGTTATAAAAAGTAACTGTGATCTATTGTCGGAAGACAATATAGTTTGATCGGAAAAGTGCCCTTTCAAATAACCCTTAGGTTGTTAAAAGGTAAAGTTTGAGCATTTTAGGGGCGCATTGCTAACCGAAACATTGTGAAAGTGACAATAATGCCTGATCAATCTCTCTAGGAAGCTTTTGGACATAAACGAGTCAATGATATTACTAATTTAGTGAAAAGCGGATTAGCTGAAATATTGCATAACTACAACCGTTTTAAAGTGGTGTGGATTGTACAGGTACGACTAAACCATTACCTCTTGCTTCTTCACGGTTACGTTCTTCTATGTGCATTGCCAAAGAAAGATAAATCAATGCTTCACGAGATAATTGCAGCATCTTTAACGCTTTATCTGCTAAGTCATCGACAGTTATATACTTCAAATACTCAGTATCACCGACCTGAGCTGGGTACTCTTGAATCCCCAAATACCTATGTTCTGCCATTTTTCTAATGCAATGTAATTCCCTAGCTTGTGGTTCAGCGACATCAATAAAGTTAGGGGCATACAAATCTTTTGATAAAAAGTATAAACCTCGTAATAGCCAGTTTTCGCTATCTAGAAAACATGAGCGGATTTCTAGTTTTTGCTTTTTGTTATTGTATGCTCCCCAAATATTACGGAAATTGACACCATCTACCTTCAGCCCTATGTTCATATAGTCGTTTAGGAACAAAGCTATTTTGTCGAAGATAGAATATGACACTCTCAACGAGCTTTTCAGTAGCTCGTTTCGGTAACCAAAATGCACACCATCTAATCCATTTTCTAGCAGAACGTCATTGTCAGAATAGTGACCAAAATCAGCAGAGCTAAACTCGTAGAGCATATGTCGAGCTACTATGAACTCTTGCTTTAGCAAGTTGAAATATTTTGGAAATCGAGGTTCTTCTCCGACTGCGTATACATGACTAGGTAGGTGCAGAACATCGTTTGCAGCAATGGTTGCGGAGAACACATCATTCAGAGGATTCATAAATAGCTTATGCTGTAAGCACCACTTTCTGTAATCCTGCTCTTTTTTGTGCTCACCTAATGAGAAGTTGTTGAAATCAAAACTACTGTCGAACTCAATCTCTTTTAGAACGCTTTCCGTGAAGTCCCTGTAACCAATAAAAGCCTCTAACGCGTCCTGTTGAATTCCACTGTCCCATAACAGCGGCTCAGTACCAAAGCGATTAAGCTCCTTATGCGCATGGAAAAAGAAAATACCACTATGCCCATGATCATATAAGTGCTGTCCATAGTGAACTTGACCAATTGCTTTGTTACCTAATGCCATAGCAAAATTATCAATACGAGACAGAGCTTTTTCATAGTAATTAATTGATTCAATTGCTCGTCCTAGTGAACTCAATCCGTTAGCTATATTGGTCAGTATTTTACACTGCATCACCTCATTGAGTTGTTCGAAGCCAGTTTCAGCGACAGCCTTCCGTAGGTTTAGTACCTCGGTGATTAGCCTTTCCTGATGCCAATTCCAAGTATCAGATGCGTCTTTCCGTTCTATCATACGCAGTGCTGCATAACAGTTAGCTTTGTAGAAATACAAGACTGAACGATTCTCGCTTGTCTCGTTGTCCATAAGAGAATCGCAACCTACTAGCAGTTGCTCTAGCTTCAAAAAATCATTGTTATCACACGCAAGGTCAATTTCGAAGCCCAGATTTTCAATTTCTTTATTTAGCACTATGCAATTCCTTGTACTGCCTTCAAACTACTAGTTACATTACAGGTATGAGAAAAAATAAGTCAAATAGCACGTCATTGAACCAAAGCAAAACACCGTGCTAGCAAAGAAAGGGGCACTTCTGTGCTACGAAGTGCTAATTGTGAAGGTTCTGGACAGTATCTTGTTAGACCTGATGCTCTAAAAGGGGTCTGTCATATTAGGAGAAGTATGTTGATTCCTTGCTCGTTTATTATGTATTCCTTAGAACGGAAACTGCGACAATAATAAATTTCACTAGTGGTAGGTAGGTGCATTACACCCTAACAACAAAAGAATATATGGGTAATTTTGTATGGAAAGCATCTATAAACGCCCAAAAGAATCAAGCAACCTACAACAATAATTATCTCTAGTCCGAGTTGAACTTTTGAATTTTAAGTATGATTTCTTCACCGTACTTTTGACACATGCGACGAACAAAAATGGGTTCAATATGTTTAGCAAAGCCTAACATTCCCTTTAGTTCATTGACCTCCTCATCGCACCTCAATTGCTGCAAGCTAAAACGATGTATCAACGAACTTATTTTTCTTTTACGCTTTCGTCCAAGCGATAATCGCCCATCATTCGTGATCGTGACTCCAGTGATATGCCTATTCACTTTCTTTGAAGCGAATACAGTTTTATCAGTGTTAAACCGTAAGAAAGACATACTCGGCTGCTGCACTAACTCATTCAAGAATTTAGGGAGTTCAAACAAAATATCTGCGGTATTAGTACTAAAAGCTAAGTCATCTGCATAGCGCGTGTAAGTTATACCTTTACGTTCACAATACTCCGTAACTGCAACATCAAAGAAATACATAACCGCATTTGATATAAATGGAGAGCTTGGCGCACCTATACTCAACTCTAAGGTTGACTCGCTTCTACTTGGCTTCCAAAACAACAATGAACTGAGTACAAATTTGTCCACCTCAGTCAATGCTACATTGTGTTGTTCAAAGGTACTCAATAAAACATCAGGCTTAATTGATGGAAAAAAGTTAGTAAAATCCATCTTCAACAAGTACCTGTTGTAGCGATGCTTATTTGCATTTCTTTTAATACCAGTACCTGCTTCATAAGCCAACGCAGATCCATGTATAGGCAATACGCCTCTAAGCTCGCTTATGCATACTCTTTGTAGAGGCTTAACACTTTTTGACGGTTGAGCTATGAGTCTAGTGCCTCCACCGTTTCTTTTTGGTATTTCATACCGTTTGTAGCGAACAGGAGCTGATACGACAAATCTAGCGCACATATCTTGAGGTATACCTGATAACTCTGAAATCTTATCCAAGATATTCATATCTATGATCGCCCCTTCAGAATTTCGTTAATTTTACCTTGTACAAGTCTACGTTTCTTGGTCGATTGACTCTCACCTTCTTGGTGAAGCATGAACGTCTGCTTTATCTCGACGAACTTAGATGACCTATCAAAAGTTGACGTGTCTTTACATTTGCCAAATGTAAGTTTAGTGAGTGAAGGTTGGGTAGAAAAAAAGTAATCAACGTGGCTATACGTTTTTTGTCCAACCAAGCCAATTTTCATCAATAAATACAACAACGTAGACAATCTACGCTCAGTAACCCCCTCTATCCCTAAATCAGTCATACACTTCATAATTTCCAGCTTTTTGATTGGGGTACATAAAGAAACAATATCATGAATTAGAAAAGCGATATGACCTGAGTTTCCCTCATCAAACTGACCTGTTTTAGGGCTGCTGTCTAACTTTTCTACAAGATCTCCGACAACTAGGTCGATGTCTTCATATGCTTGTTTACTTGAGTCTGGAAAGGGATAAGCTAGTACAGATTTACTCGAATTTGCTTTGAGTTGAGCTAATGGCCCTAGGGCAATAAAAGAATCCACGCCATCGTAGTGCTCTTCAGGAATGTATACTAATAATTTATCAGATGTGCTCGCATGATTGCAGAACAACCCAAACTCAACCAAGGAGCCTGCGCTTTCAAGGCAGATAACAATCAGTGATGCAACATTTGCAATATCTTCTTCAAATTGTAGTAAGTTCGAATATTGACCTTTTTGAAAATAATCAGCAAAAGACTCAGCAACGACAGTATTCCTCTCAATTTCATTATGATGCTCATCGAGGTAAAGTAAAATTCTCTCTCTAAGGCTAGCTGGATATACAGAGGAACTAGATTCTATTGGGCCACCACAGATGAAAGTTATTCGAGGGGTAAAATGGACTGTAAATTTCCTAAAATCAAGATTCGTAAAGATACTAGAAAGTGCTAGCAAATAAGAATCTTGATTGGAAGGAGTAGAAGGCAACTGGCTGTCCTTTCTCAGTTGTTATTGGATGTAAATTGTTAGTAATCGGAAATAACACAAGGCGAACGAGTCGCCTTGTGTTGCCTTTACCTAAAGGAAGCGCAAGCATCGCTTTGTGCGCTCCTGAGGAACGAAGGATCGTGCAAAGCGATGCTTGCGCAGCCCTAAATATCCTCAATAAACATTTGTCTGGCTGAGCGCCCGACAAGATTGAACAACGAATTCTCGTTTTTCAAATCCACGCGTAAAGGTGTAAGTACTATAACGGATATATGATTCCCCATCAAAGCTCTTTGTTTTAAATGAGCTAGATAATCGCAAAATTTTACTACTAAAAGAGTCCTTCATATACCCCCCAGAGCAAGGCCCTCTTGCACTGCTCCGTATTAAGGTTTGTACTGCAAGCTAAAGACTAAACATATCCCATGTAGGTTTTCTGTTGCTTAAACACGTTTTGGGGCAAAGGTGAGACAGCATGGAACTGGCAGAAGTGCGTTACTCAATCTTAAGTGTAAAGCTCGGCATAGTCGATTAAGTCCATACAGCGATCGATATACTTTAAGTCTTCGAAAGCCCTCCATTTTTTAGCGAGCCTAAGCGAATATTTAAACTCGACAGTGTTTTCTAAAATTTCTTTATTGGTGTGCTCAACATGTACAAACTCAATACGACCAAATGGTGTTGTGTACAGACCGGATCCTCCTGTTGTTGCCAGAATTAACATCATGGGTATCTGCGAGATTACATGCCAACGTGATAGAGCGTCTTCGAATGATATATAGCACTGTTGATCTTTACGGAGTGATAAAGCGACTAGCTCAATGGCATCTGAAGGTCTTTGAGAGCCTAAATACACAATCAATTCAAACTGAATATTTACGAGATAAGGACTTCTAGCCAATACCTGTTCAACATTGTCAGTTTGGTAAATCGAGCAGATCTCATTTTTCGTGTAAATAAATTGTCCTGTGCGGCGGTAACGCATTTCAAAGATCATTCTCATGCGAAGTCCCCGTATTGATAATGAACTCTCATATTTACATGCGAATTTAGGTTAGTAAGAACACTTGAACCAGTACCTTTGCCTTCCCCATACTACGGTTCAGTGGAAGTGTGTTGAATCAGTCCAAACAAGAAATAGGGTACTGTCGTTCTAGAAAGTGTCGAGTGAAAAAGTTCTGGCCAGTTACTTGACTTCTACAAATCGGCAGGTAGCTCATAGTGACCGACACAGACAAATCGTTTAAAAGCTCATCTTATTGTTTTGAGGCTAGTTAAGTGGCAAATCAAACGAACTGCCACCCTGCGTGTGAAAGTTATTCTATTTTTATCTGTCCGGACTTAACTAAGCGTTGGAAGAGTTCATAATCATGGGCGTAGATGTAAGTGTCATGTGGAACAGTTTGTCCTATCATGAACTCATCTAAGGCATCCTTTAAGTTTGCGGGCAAATTTGTAGGATCAACAACGGAAAAAGGAATATCTTTGTGAAACTTAAAAGCTTCTAGATCTGGGGCTATTTGTTGAGTTTTTTTCATTACCCTTTCCCTAAACTCTTCATATTTGCTTGCTGTGAAATTCGCTTAGGGGTTGGCCCTTTCGGAAGACATGGAATGGTAAATGCTTCATTGATGTTACCTGCTGATGGTACTGGTATCTTGTTCCCATCTTCGTCTTTTCTGAAGCGAGCTACTCGGCGAACACTGACTTTGTTTCCCACAACGGGAATACCTAAATGCATATTCCAACCTTTGAATATTGCGGACAATTTACAAAGCAATGAGTAAGAGCTGGATTCAGTGACTAGCGATTGAAGGTAATTGCGAACTTGGTATTCGATATCGTCTTCTGACTCAAGCCCTAGTGATGAAATTATCCGCATGAGGTAGGTTTCTGGATCTAAAGGCAATGTTTCATTTTGTGGGTAACCTTTCAGCTTTTGTTTTATTAGGCAGTGAGCAAATGCGTAGATTGCTTCTGATGCTTGGCTTTCAAGTTTATGTCGTTTAACAGCTTGGGCTACAAAGTCGACAGACAGCGCAAGTTCTTCATTCTCCTCTACATAAGCTAGTATTTCAGCTGGCTGGAAAGAAGTCCCTTGAGTCCCTCTGAACGCATAAGGGTTAGAGGTGATTTTGAAGGCTTTCGATAGCATCGCTACGCGAGATAGTACGTTGGCGTTTACCTTAACACCTGCCATCTCCAGAACTTGCGATCTTGAGCGCATGTTCCCTACATCGATATGAGCAAAAGACAATTCATCAGTAACTCCATATGTTATGGGTGCAATAAAGCCTACTCCTGCTTCATATGAGGCCTCCAGGCGGTGATGACCATTCAGTATTTCTCCGTCATTAGAGATGATGATAGGCTCACCTGTTAAACACCATTGCCCATTTTTCATATCTTCAGCGTATTTTTTTACCTTCGCTTTACTCAGCTTTCGGTTTTTATTTTTTGTGTTTATAGCTCCTCTTTGGGAGAACTTCAGCATATCCCTAGCGAGTTGAGGAGTAATGTAGATAACTAGGTGCTTCAAAGTGGTTTGGACTGCTCTAACTCCTGAGTAATAACGAGCTTTGGATTTAAATATATCGTCGATTGTCTTTGAGGATAGAACCGTGGTCGCTGTCTCTAAAAGTTGCTTAGAACTAGCAAGGTAACTGGTGCTTTCTTTTTCCTCATATCGTTCGACTAAGCTATCAACGATGGACGATTCCAAAGCTTCATCTGATATCTCATTTAAGCTATCTGTATGTTTATTTGTCATATGGTAATTCTCTGTCTTACGGCTTGAAGTGTAGTGTTAGGAGCTATTCACTCAACCAATACTCAAAGTCATTATTGATCCGACGTGTATGTCGGATCAAATTTTAATTTTAATTTAGACTGCGTTTGGTATATAAATGGATGAAAAGATTTGAGACTTTCAGAAAAAAAAATCAGTGGGATGTTGGTGCCATCAAGAGGTCGCAGTTTGAAAACTCTGATCTCAACGATGCCAATAGTAGAAATTAGTACTTATTTTTCTATTGATAGGCTTTTACCTGAGTTGAACTGGGTTGCTGACGCGGCAGTTAACGCGACAAATGTTGAAAAGGTTCAGGCAATCCAGACGGAGCTTGAGAGGCTAGTGTTTAATGACTCTATCAGTGCTCCATTGACTTTGACATTTGCAGTTTTGGGAAAGCCTAACTTGAAAGGTTCTTCTAATCTAACCTCATCGCTGAAGTATGACTCTTCGGATACTTACGTCGTGGGGAATGTCTTAGGGATGGTAGCTATTTGCAAAATATTGGGGCTTAAAACGTTTTTATTTAGTTCAAGGCTTAGTGTCAAAGAAGCGAACTCTCAGAGTGAGCTTAGGCAACGTTTAGCTATGGAAAGCGTAGAGATTCGAGTTGTTTTTGACGATCAACAAGGACTTAGCAGTGCCGATGTTATTGAACTATTTAAACAAAGCCGTACCTTCGACTCTTCAATGAGTTTACCCCATATTGTAGATGCTCAAGGTGCTATGTCTTATGAAAGCTATCCACTGAGGTCCTTCATTAAGGAACTTATAGCTAGAACTGACATGGAATCGTACGGGGGTGTTAACTTTAACGCAAAGCATGTAAAAGTCTCAGAGCGTTATATTGCTACAGAATATGTTCTGTTTAAGCTGATAGTCGGTGCTGTTGCTGGTGTTGGAACTCAGGATTACAGCAAAATGTCGAAGGACATTACTCTTAATTCAGGTGAAAGAATCTCTTCTGTGCTCTCAAGTGGTTACATCGATTTTGTCGTAGCTTTCATGAAAGGATGGCTTGAATCTTTGAGGGAGGCCTTCGTTGATAATCGATCTGGCTATCATTTGTCACCACAGGTTTGGCTGGCTTTAGGGTTAACAATACATCAGCTAGTGTCTAATGGGGCCTCGTGTGAGGATCTAAAAATCGCTAGTAAGGTGTTAGGTCAACTGAACTATAGTAAAAACGCTAAACACTGGTCTAATTGTTCTGTTATGGAGTTAGATTCTAAGGGGCGAATTTACAAAAATGCAGCTGGTTCGACCCGTCAATTTAGGGTTGGTTTGTTCGAGTATTTTTTCGCTGTACTGAATGTTAAGAAATAGCGGTAGCTCTTGTATTTCATACGTACAAATCACAATGTATTCGTCACTGTTTCGTTTAACTGTTGCCAGACCTGATTTGGTATCAAGCTATCTAGCTTAGGAGTTTAAGTGCTAATGAAAATTTTATATTTCGATACATTTAGCCTTTTCTATTCACAGCAGTACATAGAAAACAATCAGAGTGTTTCACATGCTTACGAGGAGTGGCGCAAGAACTCTCCCACCAATTTACTAAAAGCGGTTAGACCTGACCTTGCTGGAATAGATAAACTTCGTAGAGCTGCTATTGAATCTGGGTTTAAGCTTTACCCTTTAGGTACTAGATATACACGTTCTTTATTTATTGCAAACAAGCTCTTTGATGAAAGAGAACTAGCACCAGATAAAATCTTGAATATACGAATGGGAGACAGTGATCCAATTAGAAGAATGATAGCTCACTCTCAAGCACTGGAAGCAGTTTGGTATGTGTGTGGTGATGCTGATTCTGAGATTTTACCTGCTTTCCCTGAGCGCTACTTAAAATCAATTTTTGGTTTAGGGGTTACAGATGAGTTGATAGCCAAAATCCATGCATTGAAAGCTGTTTAGTGTAGCAACTCATACTCGGTCTGCTGGTATAAATCTGTTTGTATTATCACTCATAATTGGACAATTCTGTTTTGGGGAGTTTGCTAATTTAGCTATTCATAAATAAGTTCTGGTATTGAAAACTGGCTACTAGCTACCGACTAGTATCTCAAAATCATCCGCAGTCCTCACCACCATCATCTCACTTCTGCCACTGTTGGTGAAAAATTCGAACAAGTCTACTTGACCTGTCTACTACTCTACAGTTCATACTATCCAAATACTAAGAACACTGGGTCAAATCGCACATGTATTTGATTTCTGAACTGGCGACGAAGGTGGGTATCTCTCGCACCACCTTACTCTATTACGAGAAGTTAGGGCTGATTAACGGCCAGCGTCTTGACAATGGATATCGCTATTACAGCGAAAACGATTTGCAGCGACTGTTATTGATTCAGCAACTTCAAAGCGCAGGACTCTCATTGAAAGAGTGCGAACAATGCTTGGACGCGAAGTTAAGTAGAAGCTTATTGGAAAATCGGCTGACGCAACTCAACCATGAAATTGATAAAAAAATCCACGCTCGTGAGTTGCTACTGGCGTTACTTGGGGAACGTCCACAAAGAGAGTTACACCATTCCCTGAGTCAAAGTGCGCCTAGCGCTTACTTAAACTGGTTAAGTACGCAGGGTTACAGTGAAAAAGAAGCGCTCCGATTGAAGTGGCTATCAAAAGATATGAACGAACACGAGAGTTACATGAAAGACTTTATGACGGTCTTTGCAACATTAGAAAGATGGGGGCCAGGGAGTCACAAGGACTCTTTAAAAGCGATTTCATTAATGTCTCCTCAGACAATGACCGATATTTTAGATATTGGTTGCGGCACTGGCACCTCAACATTACTGCTAGCCGATAACAGTACCGCGCACATTACCGCCGTGGATAATGAGCCTATTGCCATCGAACAGCTCAATAAAAAAATCCAAAATGCACAGTTACATGAGCGGATTTCTCCTGTTTGTGCCTCCATGACGGAACTGCCATTTCAGGCAAAGAGTTTTGATGCCATTTGGGCGGAAGGCTGCGTCTACATTATGGGAATGGAGAACGCACTAAAACAATGGAAGCCTCTGTTGAAAGACAATGGCGTGTTGATGGTGAGTGATTTGGTTTGGCTCACTGACTCTCCCGACGAAGAGACAAAACAGTTTTGGCTGGCAGACTACCCAGACATTCAATCGATACCTAAACGGCTAGCTCTGTTCAAAAAGCATGGCTACGACGTGATCGAACACTTTTCATTAGGCGTCGATGCATGGCAAAACTACTGGCAACCTCTGCAAGACCGAGTTGAGGAATTACAAGCTGCTATGCCTGCGTCCCAAGTGTTATTGGACATTAACAAAGAGATTTCGATTTACGAGCGCAGTGCTGCAAAAGATTTTACCTATCAGTACTTTATTTTAAAAATTGCAAACTAGAGATAGATATATGAAATACGCTTTGTACAAACAAGAACAAGCTCAAGAAATCATTACACTGTTCAATAACACATTTTCGGATTCAGAGGGTAAAGAAGAAGGTGCATTAATTGCGAAACTCGTGGAAGACTTTCTCACTTTACCAACCAAAGATGAGGATCTTTATGTGTTTATTGCTCAAGATGAAAGTGAACGCATTATCGGTAGCATCATTTTCTCTCGCCTATCGTTTCCAAATGGTGAAAACATATTCCTTTTAGCCCCCGTGGCCGTTGCAACAGAGTGTCATGGGCAAGGTGTAGGTCAAGGATTGATCAAGTTTGGGTTAGCGACACTGAAAGAAAAAGGCATCACCGTTGCCATTACTTACGGGGATATCAACTTTTACTCAAAAACAGGATTCGCTCCAATCAGTCAGGACATAATTCAAGCTCCGCTAGACTTGTCCTACCCTGAAGGTTGGATTGCACAATCTTTAGTCAGTAAAGCGCTCCCTAACATTGAGGGAAAACCAACATGCTTACCCGCTATCGACAATCCATATTATTGGTAGTTAATTGGCGTGAAAATTCCATCGTTTCTGAATTTAGATGGCTATGCTTAAACGCTATTTTCTAAGCGGCGCTCTTACCATGCTCACCTAGTCACTACGGACATACCGTGTATGTTCTAAGCAATTATTCTTTGATAACCTTTAGAAACCACTGATAAATTTGAGGGCTATGATGAAAGTAAGAAAAGCCGTTTTAGATGACTTACCCTACCTTGTTAACTTCACTTCTGAAGAAGCAAGAGAGGCTGAGGGGAGTATTAAGATCCCAGAAACACTTGAAAAGGGCATTCTGGTTGCGCTGCGTGATCCTTCAATTGCTACCTATTGGGTTTTAGTTGATGAGAACGATACTCCCGTAGGGAGTGTCTCTGCGGTTCGGGAATGGAGCGACTGGAACGCTGGTTATTACTGGTGGATTCAAAGCATGTTCTTATCCAAATCACAGCGAGGCAAGGGTCGTATGTCATTGCTTTTGGATGCGGTAAAACATGAAATGAAAGTACAAAAAGGCTTAGAGCTGCGCCTATATGTTCACAAAGACAACTGTACGGCTGTTAGAGCTTATCAAAATGCTCATTTTTCAAAGTCCGATTACGAAATCATGATTTTAAGCAATTGAGTGAATTGTCATCAGTATCGTACCCACTTTAACATTACCCCAAATAGGTCAATTTATGACAAGATATATGTATCCTGACTCTTAGGTTAGAAAGGTTTTGGACATTTTTAATTTGACATCGACGGACTAACTTTCACCCTATTAATAACTTTTAGTATCCAAAAGCATAATCAGGCTCTGCTTATCACTGTTACAGAGATTCAAGAAAATGGACAAAAACTTCCATCTTCAACCAGTTGTGTTAGATTCATGTTATGCACTTTTTCAGCATAACATGCAAACCATCCTTAGAAATACTTGTACCCTGAAATAAATTTCAACTCAAATCGAAACTTATAACTAAATCTACCGTTAAAAAACCTCTAAGATTTTCTTATAAGTCTCGTGTCTGGCAATACTACGGCCTTCAGACAAGAGAAAGTTCTTCAGAACGTCGTAAGCTAGCGGATTATTGGCAATTTCTCTGGGCTTTGTTGCTTAATTCAGAGAAAAGGCATACCAGCCCATAATGCTTCATTTTTAAACAACATACTGAGTTTCAG